>CAZHXC010000241.1:0-529 GCA_964536145.1 uncultured Spirochaetales bacterium
ATCATTCTGCACAAAAGCGCATGACGTGGCAAGATTTCAATATCCCGGAGACTAATCCATCCGCCCACGGGCTCCTGTTCAACGCCCGTTTCATTCAGGGTGTGTTTGATGACAGGGCTGACCCCGCAAGGTTTGCCAGGTTCGGTGTTGATGAATGGGATCCCGATGCGCAGCGAAACCGGCGGCCTGCCGGTTGGATGCAGCGGCCGCGGGGGATCGCTGTATCGCGAAATAGCCGAGGCGAGTGACATCGTGCTCATCCACGGAAACGGCCAGACCAGAGGACACTTTTACAATTTGATCAAACAGGCAAAGAGCTACGCTCCGGGCAGACCGGTCGTCTGCAATGAAGACTCGCAGGCGATTAGCCGTCTGCGCGTCGCCGAGGACACGCATACCTCCTGGGGCTACTACAACAACATGACCAAGCAGGAGCCGCCGACCCGCTTCGAGATACTCCCGGGAGAAGACAGGTTCTTCGCACTCAGGATGGCTCTGACCATCGGCCTGAAACGGGTCATACCGGAGA
>CAZHXC010000241.1:539-5904 GCA_964536145.1 uncultured Spirochaetales bacterium
TACTATCTTCACGGATTCGAACCCGAAATGAGCTATCAGGGACAGCGCTGGATCCGTCTGGGCTGCCTCTATCCTGAGACGGTAAATTGTGTGGAGTTCTGCAGAAACGGTGCTCTCTACTACACATCCTACGATGAACTTTTTTTGGTTCACTTTGAGTCGACCTGGAGACAGGGAGGAGTGGACTTTGATCCGTCAGGAGAGGAGTGGACGGCGAAGGTTCATCTGCAAAACGGCGAGATAATCGAAAAGCACGGCAGCGCGTAATCGTTCCGCCACATGACCGGCTGGAGCTAATCGGTTTCCGGTACGAACCACTCTTTCTTTCTGTAGACCAGGTTTTCACTTTTCGCCACGAGCTCACCGGTGGCCGCATCCCGAACGGAAATGTCGTACAGCGCCACAGGACCGGAGGCGTGCTGCTCTTCTGCTTCCGCGATGAGTGTGTCGCCGGCCTTGGTCGCCTTCAGAAAATTGATGGCAACATTCAGCGCCACCGCCGACTGGCCGCGAGAATTGCTCGCGGCGGCGAAGGCCATGTCGCCGAGGGAAAAAATTGCCCCGCCGTGGGTAACGCCATGGAAATTGACCATGTCATCACTCACGGTCAAGGTGACCCGGCTGTGACCGGGCTCGAGGATCTCGACCGACGCTCCAAAGGACCTGGCATAGGGATCTTGTTGTATATAATCGTTTATTCTCTCTTCTCTCTGATTCATGGATGTGCTCCTCATGGTCCGGCGCTCACGCCCTTGCGCTTACCTCGGGCACTACTGATTCATCCCGACCGGTCAAAACCGTCCCGAGCCGCAAAAGACTCAATCCGCAAGCCCGTACACCTGCCTCGGCGCAAGATACTCCGGAAACCGGTTTATCAGTGCGCGGCGGACAAGATAGCAAAAATGGCACTCGTCGACATATTCCTCCTCATGCTCTACATCGTACTCTTGCGCCAGGCGAGCAGGACCTCCTTCAACGAGCGGGCCGCAAATAGGATGATGGGGGGCACGATACTTCAACACGAGCTCTGAAAGCGGCCGCTTCCACATATTGCCCATGCTCAAACCCTGGCAGAGATGAACATTTCCGTAGGTATCGACATGCACCCTGCCCGGAGAGAGTAAGTCTTCGTGTGGGCAGCCGTTGAGCTCCTTCCATGGTCTTCTCGGTAGTCCCGAAATCAGTTTCTCAACGGCCCGGCCCTTGAACATCGCCCCGCCTCCGATTATCGGATTGCCCTTTTCATGACCCCGACCGGGCCATTCCTCCAAAAACGGTGGTTGGATGCAGATGGTGGAGACCGGAATCCCAAGCTCAGCGAGCGGCCGGAGCCAGACTTCCGCATCTTCCGGAGAAATCGCCCCGTATGCGTTTGTCACGATGCCTACATCGAACTCCATTTCCTGAGCGATTCTGATACCCTCGAGCATGGTCGGATAAAAAAGGAACGGCTCTCCCCCTTCAAAGAATATCGTTTTCACGCTTTCGATCTTGCGGGATTCGGCGAGCACCTTGCGAATCTGCGGGAGCGTCATGGTTCCTTTTGCCCGGGGGCTCGAGTAAACAAAACAGTGATCACATTCAAAGCTGCACTTGTAGGTCAGAAGTATGTGGACACCTGTAATCATGCGAGCTGGTGAACCGCCCTTTGAGATAACTGCTTCCGCGGGCAAACGCCCGATTTGCACGTGGTTTATCATATAAGCGCCAGTTCCCGCCGTCAACGTCGTGCAATCACGCTGCAGAAGCGCGACACTTTTCAACTTTCACGAAAAAACTTGATTGACTCAAGCCTGCAGACAGTCTCATCTCCCACCATTCGCGAGAAAATAATGCCGCGGGACCCTTGACTGTAACGTGCATACGGCGCGATTGTTAACGGGAGTATGAAAACCGAGATTCCGGCAAAGGCTCTTCGCAGTTTTGACAAGGCGTTGAAAGACGCAAAACATCTACTCATTATCGTGCATACCAACCCTGATCCCGATGCTATTGCCAGCGCACTTGCTCTGCAACAGATAGTCGAGAAACGGACCGGTATCAAAACGAGCATCGGCTACAGCGGAACGATTGCCCGCGCTGAAAATCGGGCGATGGTACGGGAATTGAAAGTGCAGATGAAACAGCTTTCCAAAATCACCTGGTCGAGGTATGACCGGATTGCATTGGTGGACACACAGCCGCAAGCGGGTAATAACGCTCTACCCGATGATGTTCGCTGCAACCTTGTATTTGACCACCATCCGCCACGGAGAAAAGCCGGCGCTGATTTTGTCTGTATAGACCCGGAGGTAGGCGTCCTCGCGACGATGCTGATCGAGTGGCTTACTGCCCTTGATATTGAAATTTCGACAAATCTTGCGACCGCTTTGGTATACGCCATAAGCTCCGAATCTCAGAGTCTCAACCGGGAAGTCCATGAGCGGGATATCGACGCGTATCTGCACGTATACACGAAATCTAACTTGAAAAAACTCGGTCAGATCATGGTGCCGCAACTGCCCCGACAGTACTACGTCAACGTCGCGAAAACGCTGCAGAATGCACTGGCCTACAGAAATCTCATCTGCGCCCATATCAGAGAGGTAGCCGCGGCTGAGATCGTTTCAGAGATGGCTGACTTCCTTGTTCGACATGAACGCATAAGCTGGTCTTTCTGTACGGGAAGGTTCAATGAGCGGTTGATCCTCTCGCTCCGTTCGAGGAACAGCGATGCCAAAGCGGGGACCCTGGTCAGGAAACTGGTCAACAATCCAAAAACGGTTGGCGGCCACGGCATGTCGGCGGGAGGATTTGTCGATATAAGCGGGATGACGTCTGATGATATCGAAGTCCTGGAAAACAGATTGAGAAAGGAGTTTGCCGCTCTGTTGAGTTACGAAAATCCTGAATGGAAGGCGCTATTGAACTCTCAGTGACTGCGGACGGACCGTGTGTTCCGATTGACTCCGGAGGCCCTGGGCGGCAGAGCTTTGGCCGGCCGCCGGGCCTCACCTCAGGCTTTCAACCCTGATGTTCACCTCGGTAAGATCGGTTGTTGCCGGATAACCTGCCTTCCGGATCTCTTTTGCGGAAAGCTCGAGCCATTCGCTGAATCTGCTGCCACTATCGGTGAACGGATTCATCGATCCTGTCCGCGAATGTCCCTGTCTCTCTGCCGCGGCAATGAGCACATTCATCGATGCCCATGTGTCGAGAGCTACCGGGTCGAGACTCGCCGCAATGACGTTGGTTTCAGTGGCGACGGAATACGACGTTGACGGTCCCCGTCCGGGCCGGGCGTTTATCCAGATCGCGTCTATCACATTCAATGCGGGCATCCAGGTCTCCACCATCTGCGTTCCCATGCCGCCGTTCCCGACGCTCCGGTGTGCGTTGTGGGATGTGAGCTTGTCCGATACCACACCCATGTAGTGCTTTACCGCCGCGGTCACCCCGTATATCGAATGGCTCTTGAGAACCGGGACGTTTATGACAACCAGACCATCCGTATCGTAGGTTCTTGTACCCGGGTTCCAGATTCCTTCTGAAAAACTCACATGGGTCCCGTATCTGGTTGTAAACTTCGGATAGGTTACGATAATACCTGTCGGCTCGGTTGGCGTGTCGGCGACCACATAGCCGTCTTCGCTATCGCCATCCGAAAACTCCGATACTCTCGTCTTTGTGATGGTGTCCCACAGATATGCGGAGACGCGGTACCCTTCGGAGACAAACTCCTCCGCTACATCCTCCATCGATCGATCAGGGTCGAGCCCGTTGTTCCGGCCCCAGTCAAGGCTTCCGCCGCCACCGCCGGAGCCGAATTGCGCCTGTCCGTTATCCGCGATGATTACCTCGCCTGAGAACCCGTCGGGATGATCGATAATCGCTTCCACAATCGATGCCGTCAAATCGGTATTTGTGCCACCCCGCTGATTCCACTGGGCGTTTACCTTGATCAATACCACATCATCGATACCGATAATACCCCGCACGGCGTTTCCGGCTCCAATCGTTTTACCCGCGGCTTCTCCCGCTGCCGCCGCCCCGCCGGTACCGTCTCCGGTGGCTGCGCCTCCACCGGTGTCGTTCGCCCGTCTGTAAAAACCATCGCCGTGCTCTTCGAGCAATTGCACCAGCCGCGAGAACCCGCCGTCAGCACCGTTCGTTCCTTCAACCACGAAGATATCTGAAGGAGTAGGCGGCCCGGCCAAATGTTGCTCCACATCGAGCTCCAGTTTTCCGTTGCCACGCAGCGCCTCCTCCGATACGGGCGCCGGCAATGGCCCGGAGCCACCGGGACCGATCCCGAATTGTGCGGCAAATCCGGAACTACCGACGGCAGATGAGAACCACCCAGATACCAGCCCTCCGAACAAGACAAAAAATGCGGCTACAAGTAGAACAGACAACGAGAACACAACTACTCGCGATTTCTCGGCAATCCGTTTCCTTATCGTCCACGCCCAGCGCACCACCGCCGGGACCACGGCAACCCCGAGCCACGCCGAGGCGTTTGCCGCGGCCATGCGCTGGCATGGATATGCGGCCCGGGAAGGTTTTGTGCCTGTGCGGAGGATCAACCAGGCCAGGCTCGCCAACCCGATCACGAACGAGTAGCGCCACCAACGAATGCTTTTTATCTTAGCAAAAAAATCATATTTCACCATGTTCAAAACATAAACAGTTTGCGGGTTTCTGTCGAGTCTTGTCTGACTGTCCTTTGAAGAGACTGAAGATTCTAACTTCCATCCGCATCCGCAAAGCGCGACAACGTAGGGGTATCGTTTAGCGCTGAGTAAATAGGTTTCAATCCACGCGCCCGCACGGGGCGCGACTATCTCCTCAAATTGGTTCCTTGTTCCGCATTCGGATCGATCAAGTATACGTGTCTACGGAAATCAGTATAGGCCAAATATCTCGTCTCGTTGTGAGTCAGTTTCAATCCACGCGCCCGCACGGGGCGCGACAACGGCAAGACGCATGATAGGTATCTCGGTTTGGTTTCAATCCACGCGCCCGCGCGGGGCGCGACTGGTCTCTATGCTGTTCGGCAGTGACAGTACCGTTTCAATCCACGCGCCCGCGCGGGGCGCGACGTCGGCCAAGGAAGAGCATGAGAATCAATGCAAGTTTCAATCCACGCGCCCGCGCGGGGCGCGACCGAAAAACCCGTTTCAAATCTTGACGATACTTGTTTCAATCCACGCGCCCGCGCGGGGCGCGACTAAGGCGATGCGAGAGAAACCGGATGAGGATCGGTTTCAATCCACGCGCCCGCGCGGGGCGCGACATCCATGGGGCGAGCCGTATGTCGATAATTCGGGTTTCAATCCACGCGCCCGCGCGGGGCGCGACCGCGGACGACAGTACGACTATGAAC
>CAZHXC010000242.1:0-2340 GCA_964536145.1 uncultured Spirochaetales bacterium
AGGTAGCGCCCGGCATGGCAGGGACGCCAAGCCGGGACGTTACGGAATCGCCATGTGAGATCAGGATGCCATGTGCTGCTTTTCCAGTGCCGCTATGATTTCCTTTACCGGTGGACTCAATGAAAGAGTGAATGGATCGGGAAGAACAATCTCGACGGCGTGTCCGTAATGGTTACGGATCATTTCAGCAAAGGTGTGAAGCGCCACAGCGCCGGTGATAGTTTCTGAAAACACGACTGAAAAGGTTGCGCCGAGGGGTTGTGATAAAATTGAAGCAACATATCTGCCGGGACGATCCTGGACCGGAGAGATATGGATACAGTGTTTCTTGCTGTTACGCATGAGCTACCTCTTCCCTGACCGGGACACCGAGAGGGACTACCCAGTAACCGGAAACCACGCCAAAAAGTGAAGCGGTAACTACGCGAACCTGAGCTGTTTCCACCGGTGGAATGGTTGTGACAACGAACATTCAGAGACCATGGCGACCGTACGGCGGTGTAAGGCAGTGGCGGCCGATGGTGCGCCTGATACCTTACAGACCGCCGGCGAACGATCTTGTTTGAATGCGTGTGCTTTTCCCGGAAACGCACAGTGGATCGTCCAACGCTTGGAAGGTACCAGTTCAGAAAGCACTTGCCGGAAACACTGATCGATACCGGGAGCGCAGCCGACAAGAAAATGAAAACCTAGCTTTGAGAAGTAACTCACGATGTGAGCGCATCTTTCATGATCGATACTGCCCCGGCGGGAACCGGCAAAGCAGACCGTGGGATGAACTGCCGGTTGTGATTTGGATAGAGTGGAATACATAATCGTACACCTCCTGCGGATTTGGAGGTGAACGCATCGTAAAAAACCATCTCCTGCTTCAAGGGAATAGAGAAATTTATCTTGTTAGATTATTGCTTCGATCGTAGCATGGCCAATCGTCGGAAGGTTTTAGCAAAGGAAGTCCTCAATAAAATTTTACTATTACCTTATATACTTATCCCTTCCTCGATTGGTTGCGTTTTTTGAAATCTACTTCCATCATTCTTTTTACGCTATGGCGGATGCGCGTATTTCAGGCATTTTTCACGTTTTCTCGCCTTTTCAAGGTGAATCACTGGGAGAGACGAGGAGGTAGTGTCGCCTTCATTAACTGTTATGAGTTTTGAGTTTTAAAGTTGAGCCGCTCTGATGAGCGGCTCGATGCCACTACCGTTTTGGCGGTCCGATTCGTTCCCATAGTTGACCATTGTCAGGTGTTGGCGGCATGTGACCTTCATTACCATCAATAGTAACCGTGGGAGCGTCCACGTGACCACCCCTTGGACCGACAGGTGCATACTCACCAGGTTTCGGCGGCTTCTCACCAGGCTTTACTCGACTTGCCATTGGGTATTCCTCCTTTTTGTTTGGGAGACGGACTAGCCACAAATTGACAATTCTCTCTCATCGGATAGAATTACAATAGATACTGGAGATCCGCTGGTCATCACTTGTAGTGTCACCGATTTAACCTTAGGGCCTTGGCTACATCCAAGTCCCGTTTTCACTCCTCGAAACATCGACTGACCTCTCCTCTCCCAACGAGATTTGAGAAGATGCGGTAGTTGTTCTTCTTGTACTGAATCCGTCCAGCGATAATGGCTGGATGAAGACTGTGGTCCGAGGCGTAGCGCAACACCTCCGATCGCGATACTTTTTCTCGAACGTCGAGGTCGAAGTCACTTGGAAAAAGTGCGGCTTCTGCGAATGAATCTGCCTCCGATTCTACTTCATCATCTTCATCTGTCCCCCGAAGGCTCATGTCATCGGCAATGTAACTGCCCTCCAACAGGTGTTTCTTGAGATGCCCGATCTCATGAAGCAGCGTAAACCAGAAGTTGTCGATCCTGTCGTATCGAAGTGTTAACCCAACGATCGCTCGGCCCTCTCGAGTAATGAACGCGGCTCCGTCTAGATAAGTCTTCTTGAGATCTGGGGCGATCACAAGAACTATTCCGTGTTTGGCTAAAAAGTCTCGGGCAATTCGCGGTCCTTCATCTAGGATACTGAGGTGTACAAGTGTCTCAAGAAACTCTACCGTGATACGTTCCTTTCGAAATGATTTATCTAGTTTTGCTTCCATTGCCTTTGAGAGAACGTGCAGACTCCATCCCTGGAGAGCAGGAAGGCTAAGGTTTGCGTTCACCCGAGTTGATTGACTCTTGCGGAAAAGACCTGCAGGAATCATCTTCATACCGCCAATCTTGTCTATAAGGAATCTGACACATTCCTCCGCATGTTCTTGGACATCTTCCTCCTCATAACCTTTAAACGTGCCGTAGGCAGCCATTTCTTTCACAGGAAACT
>CAZHXC010000242.1:2350-5899 GCA_964536145.1 uncultured Spirochaetales bacterium
CGGGATAGCTTGCCGAGTCGTACGACTCGCCGTCGGAAATCAGCACCTCAGCCGGTATACCAAGGTGACTGTGCAAGGCTCTGATCATTCGGAGCGAGAGATCACGCTTTCCTGATAATACCTCTGATACCTTCGCGCGACTGCCGAGCAGCGGCACTAAGTCTTTCTGAGTGAGCCCCGCTTGCTCCATCCGGAATTTCAGCGCGGAAATAGGATCTGGGACATCGATCTCGTAATGTTTGTCCTCGAAGTCTTCGATGAGCACGGCAAGAACATCTCGTACATCCGCTTCTGGCGTGCCTTCTTCAGCATCAAATACATGATCCATCAATTCCAGAGCTTTCTCATAGTCTTCTTCGCTTCTAATTGGTTTGAGTTGAGCGTTCATCACACTTCCTCTACATTAATTCGATCATATTCTTTGTGAGTTCCAACAAATCGTATGAATACCGTCCTGGATACATAATTAACCTTTACGATAAGCCGATAGCGGTTATTGTTGATATTGAAGATAACTCGGCTCTTGCCAATGATCCGTGCTTTTGGATATAGCTTAAGTACATCGCTTGGAGACCGCCACTCGACTCGCTTAACTTCATGATACCACGCATCCAGCGCTGGCTTAGCCGTCGGATGAGTATCTGAGAACTTACGTAAAGCTTTGCGGGCGATTATATGCATGCTGCTTTACCATAGCTTTGCTCCCACTTCTGTGCCAACAGTTTACTCCCTATTGGGGAACAAAGCAAGTATTTTTTTGAGGGAACATTGTTGATGCGAATCCACCACTCTCGCTGTTTGTAATGGGCACATAGTATCGCCCCAGGAATCATCAAGATTCACGCATCAATATTGTGACATATTGTATCGATTGCCACTTTCTGCGATAGCGCTCACTTAAATTCCCCCCTTTTTGCTCACATAAATACCCCTCTGGTTGTCGCATTTGTCTGAGGAGTCAAAGGGCGCGCGTGTGCCTGGCGAGCGTTGATTATACTCTTGACCGGTTTGCTGTAATCTCGAAATGTAGAAAAAAGAGGAAGCCCGAACCTCAACTTTCGGGCTTCCTCAAAAAAAGCCGGCGAACAGCCGGAAACTGTCGCTACGTTTTTCTTACCTCGTTTTCCGGCTTTTCGCAAGACCGGAATGGCTCATATTGCCCAGTTAAGTCTTGTCCCGTTGTTGGAAATCACCTGTGGATGGTGTGGCGATCGGTTTTGCATGTGCCGGCGTTGTTGGCGGGGTCGTCGCTATTGCAGCGAAGGATGCCGTGAGGCGGCCAAACAAGAGTCGCATCGAGAATCTCAACGCAGATATCGACGGACGGAAAAAGGGCGAAAGAACCATCGGGACGGGGAAAAGCGCCGGCGGATGGGGTTGAGCAAAAAAGGTGAAAAAATCGTGGATGATGCAGGTACAACACCGCCGTATCGAAGAGATAGAATCGAGTCTGAAGGCCTGGAAGCGGCCATTGCGCGGGCGCGAGTGCTTGGGTACCGGGTCTGCCGGTGCCGGGTATGCGGTCGGTGGGGCGTGGTGGTACCACGATTCGGCCGGAGAGGCTACGGCCGGCCGCGGCAGGGATGGGAATGGGAAGATGACGGTGACGGTGAGAAGACTCGAGAAGAGCGAAGATGAATACATCGCCTACGTGAAGTCGGTTTGCGGGAAAGCCACGTATTTCCTGTACTTCACCGACGGGGTGTACGGAGCTGTGGCGCTGTGCAACTTCGTTGCAATGCTCAAAGGATTTTTCAAGGTCGAGCGGATCGATCTCTCGGTGCATGAGAATGCGGTATCGCTCAAGCATGAGGAGATGTTTGGGCTGTTGAAAGGCGACGGGCCATGAGCGAGGCCGAGATTCACGACATTTCGAGGAAATACGAATCCTTCCGTCTGCGGGATAGAAGTCGTGAAAAGTACCTGCTGCAATCGATCCTGGAGCACGGGGTACTCAAGCCCCTGCAGTGCGTGCAGGTCGACACCGAAGAGTACCGGTATGTCCTGCTCGACGGATTCAAGCGGTTGCGGTGTTGTGACAAGCTGAAGCTGTGCGTGGTTCCGGTGATCTCGTTGGGAACCGATGAAGCCGGCTGCATTCTGCACCTGCTTCGCAGTTCAAACGAGCGGAACCTGAATACCCTGGAGCAAGCCCGGTTTGTTGACCAGTTGTACAACCGATGCGGCCTGAGTGTGAGCGAGATAGCCGACGCGCTCGAATGTTCCAAAGCGTGGGTAAGCGTACGGTTGGGGATGATCGGGGAGATGAGTGAAACGGTACGAGCGGCGGTATTTTCGGATCGATTTCCCCTGCGCTCATATATGTACACCCTGCGGCAGTTTACGCGCGTAAACAGTATCCCGGCAAAAGCGGTAGACCGATTTGTCACCGCGGTGGCGGGAAAGCGGTTAAGTGCCCGGGACGTCGACCGGTTGGCGTATGGTTATTTCCGTGGAGGCGAGCGGCTGGCCTGCCAGATCGAAAGAGGCAATCTCGAGTGGACCTTGCGGCAGATGAAAAGCCGCGAGCCTTCTCATGGCGCCGGTGACCAGTTGAGCGAAGCCGAATGGACGGTGATCAGGGATCTCGAGCTTGCCCAGAAATACCTCTCACGGCTGCGGCACGGGCTGCTTCGAGATGACCTTTGCTCACGAGCATTCCGTGCCCAGGCGTCGCTTCTGTGCGAAGGATTGGTGAGTATGATCGATCAGGTTATCCCACGGCTACGGGAGTTGTATGAAAAGCGACCAGATACGGCAAGCGGTGAGAACGCTCTTTGAGCAAGGCAAGGGGAAGAAGGAGATCGCCCGGTTCCTGAAGATTGATGTCAAGACGGTCAGACGTATCCTCGAGGATGAACCGGGCGAAGGGCAAACCCGCAGTGACAGGGTCCTCATCGACTACGACCTGTTGAAAAATCTGCACGCCGAATGTAACGGGTATGTGCAACGTATGCATGAGATCCTGACTGAAGAACGGAATATCTCCATCGGCTACTCGACCCTCACGCGGCTGTTACGAGCATACGGCATCGGTGAGCGGCAAGAGCAGCGCAGCGAGCGGTATCCCGACATTCCCGGCGCCGAAATGCAGCACGATACCTCGGTGTATTTCGTGAAGCTCGGCGAGGTGCGCCGGAAACTTATCTGCAGCGGGGTGTATTTTCGCTACAGCAAAATGCGCTATGTAAAGTTCTACACCCGGTTCGACAGATTCCGAATGAAGTGCTTTTTCCACGAGGCGCTTACCTTTTTCGGGTATACCGCGGCGATCTGCATCATCGACAACACCAACCTTGCCGTGCTCTACGGCACCGGGGAACGGGCGGTCTTTCATCCCGAGATGATCGCGTTTGCCGGCAACTACGGGTTTCAGTGGAAAGCCCACCGGATACGACAGGCAAATCGGAAAGCGGTCCGGTGGGCCACCGACCGTTTCGCCTCACGGCCGCAGCCGAAGACTCGTCTCATCCCTGTAGAGCTCTTCGAGCAGGAAAAGCCGTATCTGGCGAAGCTTCCCGCTTACATCGAGCCTCCCTACCGGGAACA
>CAZHXC010000243.1:0-870 GCA_964536145.1 uncultured Spirochaetales bacterium
GGAAAGGAGATCGATTAGTGAAAACAATGGAGCAAGGGACAAAGAAGGGAAGTTTGTTACAGGAGTTGTGCGGCGAGGATGAAAGGTTATACAGCGCTCTCGCTAATACCCTATATCAGGACCCGTCAAGAGCCGTATCCCAACAGGGTCTTGACACCCTTATTGACGAAGCAAAAAAGACCGGAATGTACGGTTTTGCTTTGGACAAAGCAATTTTTGAGGCGGCTCAAAACCCTGATGAGAAAGAGAGGTATATCTCGGTAATCCAGGATCTCGCATCGAAAAGTGTGGCCGGGACAGAGAAAGAGAAAGAAGAGGCCCAGAAAGAAGGATCAAACTACGTTGTTTCCTCTCTTGAAAAAAAGATTGAACGTTTGAAATTGCTCGGCGAAAGAGCCGGGGACGTTATAGATGTGGCTTCAAAGTACTACAAAGAGAAACTGGCGGATTTAGGCGCCAAAAGCCGGCACGAGGAGAGAGAAAAAGAGAGGATAGCGGCCGAACGGGAAGATAGAAAGATAAACCAGGAAGAAAAGGCCGCCCGGGAAGAGAGAAAAAAAGAAAGAAAGAAAATGGGAAGAAAAGAGCGAAAGGAAGCCGAGGTACGAGACCAGGAAAAAAGGCTGGCGGCGGAAGAAAGAAAAGAAGAGCGAGCGGAAGAGAGGAAAGCAACCGAGCGCGAAACGGAGCGGTTGGCCGAACAGGAAAAATCGGAACGGGAATCAAGACAAAAAGAAAGAGAAGAATAAGTTCTTGACGATCGAATAGGAGCCATGCGGTTACCTTCTCATTGAACGGGCGGCTGTAAAATAGCCGTCCTTATTCCGATCAGCCCACAGAATACTTAGACACGAGATCCAGAAAGTACTG
>CAZHXC010000243.1:880-1666 GCA_964536145.1 uncultured Spirochaetales bacterium
CTGATGAACACGCAGGTCGTCGGTAAGCTCGGGATGAAAGCTTGCTGCGAGGATCCACTCCTTTTGAAGGAGTACCGGGTTCTGTTCAAATTGAGCCAGCATAGCTACGGAATCTCTGATGTCTGTCACTATCGGTGCCCGTATAAAAACAGCACGGAATGGCAGGTCTCCTAGAATCGGTATCTCGATATCTGACTCAAAACTGTCGACCTGCCTTCCATACGCATTGCGTTGCACCGAAACATCGAGAACAGCCAGCCGGTTCTGGTGTTTTTCCTTTGTTTCAGATGCGAGAAGAATAAGACCTGCGCATGTGCCAAAGACCGGCATGCGGCGGCGAATGCGCTCCCGGATAGGCTCGATGAGGCCATATGCTTTCATCAACTTGCCGATAGTTGTGCTTTCGCCGCCGGGGATAACGAGTGCACCTACGCGCTCCAGCTGGCCTGGTTCGCGTACATACACCGTCTCCGCACCGGCGAGTTTGAGCATGTGGGCATGCTTTTCGTAATCACCTTGAAGAGCGAGGACTCCAACTGCGGGCATGTTTGTTTACCAGCCCCTGGTGGCGAGTAGGTCCTTTTCTTCGAGGTCGTCCATGTTGATCCCGACCATCGGTGTCCCGAGATCTCTCGAAATCTCCGCGAGCTTTGCCGGGTCGTTATAAAAGGTGACCGCTTCCACAATGGCTTTTGCGCGTTTCTGCGGATTGTCGGACTTGAATATTCCTGAACCGACAAAGACAGACTCCGCGCCGAGTTGCATCATAAGCGCGGCATCCGCGGG
>CAZHXC010000243.1:1676-5191 GCA_964536145.1 uncultured Spirochaetales bacterium
GAGTTGCCACGCCGCCCGCTGAAAAATTGGGTACCGGAAGCTTACCGGTTTGCGCGATCTCGACGATTAAGTCATAAGGCGCCCCGAGTTCCTTCGCTTCGCTCATCTGCTCTTCCGCCGGAAGCACCGTAAGTTTCCGGATACCGTCCATGACCGACCGCATGTGGCGTACAGCTTCTATGATATTGCCGGTACCTGCCTCTCCTTTCGTACGGATCATGGCGGCGCCTTCGCCGATTCTCCGGAGCGCTTCACCGAGGTTTCTACAGCCACAGACAAAAGGCACGGAAAAACCGTGCTTCTCAACGTGAAAATGATCGTCTGCAGGGGTGAGGACCTCGCTCTCGTCGATAAAGTCAACCTTTAAAGCCTCTAAGATCTGTGCTTCCACAAAGTGTCCGATCCGGCATTTCGCCATGACCGGGATCGATACGGTTTTCTGTATCTCCATGATTTTCGAAGGATCGGACATTCGCGCCACGCCGCCTTGAGCACGGATGTCTGCGGGGACTCTCTCAAGAGCCATTACCGCTGCAGCGCCGGCATCTTCAGCGATTTTCGCCTGCTCGGCGTTTGTAACATCCATAATGACTCCGCCCTTGAGCATCTCCGCCAAACCGACCTTGTTGCGCCAGGTTGACGTCTGCCGGGCAGACCAGGTATTCTCGCTCATTTTTTACCATCCCGAACGTAAGATTCTAGCTGAAATTATGTCAGAAATGTTAGAAAGTCAATATTGACGGCGACGGACGTTGGCGGATCACCCGGCACGCGGTGAGAGAAGCATATGTGCGGGATGCCAAAGCAGCGGTTTATAGACGCCCATATGCCAAGTAAACCGCGCCTCGAGCGTGCAACCGGAACGATGGTAGATTAGCAAGTGTGGTTGTGTTACTCTTTTCTTATGGGTGGAGTTGAATCGAGGCTTCAAGAGGTTCGTCAGAGAATAGAGCAGGCTGCAACGCGTGCAGGACGCGACCCGGAAAGCGTCGAAATAATGGCTGTAACAAAAACCCTCGATGAATCCGCAGTTTCGGAAGCTGTAAACGCGGGTATCAGCCTTATCGGGGAGAACCGTGTTCAGGAGGCAGTCGCCAAATTCCCTGAAGAGGAACGAGATTACCGGCTTCACCTCATCGGACATCTTCAACGCAACAAAAGCAAATTTGTCCCCGGTTTTTTTGATTGTGTTGAGTCTATCGATAAAAAAGAAACCGCTTTGGCTCTCGAGCGTCACTGCAGGGAAAAGGGAAAGACAATCGATATCCTCTTCGAGGTAAATACATCCGGGGAGAAATCAAAACACGGGTTTACGTCTCAGGATTTGTTGAAAGAGGCTACCGACATCGTGCTGGAAACCGAGTTTCTACATCTCAACGGGCTGATGACCATAGCGCCGTTTACCGATGATACCGATCGGGTACGGAGGTCGTTCGCCAGGCTGAGAGAATTGTTTGAACAGCTGCGCGGCAGGGCCGATGAACATGAGTTTGTCACTCTGTCAATGGGAATGTCGTCCGACTTCGAGATTGCTGTCGAAGAGGGATCAAACCGGATACGGGTTGGGACCGTACTCTTTGGAAAACGAGCGTGAAAAAAGCACTCTTGATATTTCCTTTGCTTCTCATCTGTTTCAGTTTACCGGCCCAGAAAACCGAAGAAACGGAGACCGGGGAGGAAGCGCCGGCCTATGAGCCGTATGCTGAGGATGAGTTTCCCTCCTGGCTGTTGGAACTCCGTAGAGCCGAGGTCGTTTTTATCGGCTCATTTCCCATTTCAATGCTTTTTACATCGCTTTCCTACGAAGGTATCAGGGCGGTCAGGAACGCGGTAACCGGCGCCGAAACGACGGGTGCTCGGGGGCTTGGTAACGCCGAGTTTTCTCCGGAAGAGAGCAGGTGGGTCCTGCTCGTTGGTACGGTTCTATCGGCAGCGGTTGCTGTTACCGATTACATCATTGGGCGTGTCGGCGGCGGCGATGGCGAATGACGCAAAGAAGACGATAGAGTTACAAATAACCGATAACTCGGTGAAAAACCTGCGACTCGACCGTTTTATCGCTGAGCATCTCGAACTGTTTTCACGAAATCAGATCACACAGCACAATCTTGAAGCCTGGGTCAACAAAAAACCGGCTAA
Source organism: uncultured Spirochaetales bacterium (assembly GCA_964536145.1). Lineage (GTDB taxonomy): Bacteria > Spirochaetota > Spirochaetia > ARS1246 > ARS1246 > JAFGHN01. The sequence continues at coordinate 3,816 of CAZHXC010000243.1, forward strand.
AATGTCAAAGCGCGTATCCGCCGGCGACTATGTTGAAATAAGTTACACGACTTGCGAGCCGGCCTCGTATGAGCCGGAAAAGATGGACCTCGACATCATCTTCGAAAACCCGGATGTGATTGTGGTAAACAAACCACAGGGAATGGTTGTTCATCCCGCGGCGGGAAACCGGACCGGGACACTGGTGCAGGGCCTTCTCTACTATTGCAAGGAATTGAGGGAGACCTATTCTTTAGAAGAGCTCCGTCCGGGAATCGTCCACAGGTTGGACAAGGACACCACCGGAGTACTCATTACAGCAAAGCATCCTCGTGCGCAGGAGCTTCTCGCCTCGCAATTCAGGCGAAAAAAAACAGAGAAAAAGTACTACGCGGTGGTGAAGGGCGGCATCCATCAACCGAGCGGAACGGTGGAAACATTAATTCTGCGTGACAGACGGAACAGAAAGAAGTTCACCGTCTCGGAGCACGGCGGCAAGCCGGCAATTACCCGCTACCGTTTGCTGAAAACATGGGACCGCTACGCATTTCTCGCACTCGAGCCGGTTACCGGGAGAACGCATCAACTTCGTGTTCACATGCAGCACCTCAACCATCCGATATTGGGAGACAGCGTCTATGGACGCAAAGACAACCGGCTCCCGGGAGCGACTCTTATGCTCCATGCATATTCTCTCACAATCCGCCTTCCCGGAGAGGAAGTTTCGCGGACCTTCCGGGCTCCGCTTCCGGCACGATTCAAGGAAACGTTGAATGCGCTCAACGGTTGGAAAGAACCGGGTTGATGAGTTTTTCCGCTTCCAGGGTCGTAGGCGAGCCGTGCCCGGGAAATACGAGGTAGTTTGATTCCAGGGTCAAGATCTTTGTCTTGATTTCGTTTATGAGGAGCTCCCGTGCATAGCTGTTTGGAGCCGAGCCGACGGTGCCTGCGCTGAAGGCGTCTCCTGAGAACATGCAACTTCCAATGGTATAGACCAGCGAATCCGAAGAGTGTCCGGGGAGATCGAGCACTCCAATTTGAAAACCGTGCAAATCGAGAGTTTCTCCACCGGCTACTCGTATGCAATCGTAATCAAAAACACGGTCTACTCCGGCGTAGGCTGTAATGTCGTATATTTTTTTGAGGGTTTTCAGGCCGTTAGAGTGGCTTTCGTGGGAATGGGTAAGGAGAGCGCTCTTCACGTAGTAACCGTTCGTTTCGATAAGATCGAGGAGAGCGACATTCATAGTTCCCGGATCAATAATAATCGCATCGCCGCCTTCATCCGGTCCTACGATATAGGTGTTTGAAAATCCCGCCACCGAAAAATGAAAGTATAGCTTCATGAACCTGATCCATCACCAAAATATGCTTCTTCAAAGTTTGAGTATTTAAAA
>CAZHXC010000243.1:5201-5881 GCA_964536145.1 uncultured Spirochaetales bacterium
AATTGCGACGGGTGTTGTTGAAACGAACCTTTTTGAGATTGCAATCGACAAAATCCGTTGTATCGAGCATGGAATGGGCGAATGTGGAAAAATAGAGGTCCGATGCGCTGAAGTTACAATTCTTTGCGTTGATTCCGCTGTAGTTGCAGTGGAGCAAATCCGATGAGCTAAAATCGCAGTTTGTCAGCGTTGCTCCGGCAAACACCGAGTATTTTATGTCGGCGTTTTGAAACAGGCAGTCGGTAAACAAACAGAAATCAAAAAACACTATCCGAAAATTGCATTGAGAAAAGTCAACATTTTTGAAGATTGCATGCGAGAAATTGCTCACTTCCAGGCTTTTGTTCTTCAAATCGAGGTTGGAGAGCTCAATATAGGAAGCATTGAGATTCAAAAGTCTCTCATTCTCTACAAGATTTTGTATGATTTTGTCGACTGCCTCACGCGGATTCTCATGATGATGGATGCAGTACTGCCCGCCGTCAACTGCCGTAAGGCGGCAGTCGGCATGCTTGCAAGGTGCCAGTTCGAACATGCCGTCCTCCCTGTCGGTTGTTCCTCGTTCGAACGTACACAAAAAATCGTTCAATGTACACGGTTAATCCATGCCGGCAAACGACCGATACGCCTTAAGGCCGGACAAAGCGGCGGTAGGGGTGTATTGAGAGCCGTGTCGCTTG
>CAZHXC010000244.1:0-3303 GCA_964536145.1 uncultured Spirochaetales bacterium
CAATCAAAAAACAACCTATATAGATTATTGCCTCGCTTTCTGTCGCCTCGGTATGTTTTGCATATGTATGATGATATCGTTCAAATCCCGGCAGATGGAGCAAGTTTAGAGGGCCGCCTGGTAGTGCCCGAGGGCGCCGGTGCGCTGGCACTCTTCGTGCACGGAAGCGGGAGCAGCAGAGGAACCTGGCCACCCTGCTTTTTGATCTGCTGACAGAGGAGGAGGACAGGATCGTGGTAATGACCACACCGTTCTCGAGCTAAACCGGAAGGCCTTTGAGGCCCTCCAAACGGAGAAAGATCTCACCGTGGTACCGGGGGAACCCATCTCTTTGAAGAAGAGGGTGCTTTGGAGCAGGTTGCCACAGTATCTGCCGATTGGTTTGAGAAGTATTGCGCATCATGAAGGAGATGAATATATGAATGTACCTCTTGAGGTATCCTACAGAGACGTTGATAAAACCGAAAGTCTTGATGATCTGATACGAAGCCAGACCGACAAGCTCGAAAGGATCTGCGATTACGTGTCAAGCTGCAGGGTGAGCATAGAAAAGACCCAAAAACACCTCTCGTCGGGCAATCCCTATCGGGTGAGGGTGGATGTGACCGTCCCTCCGTCACACGAGCTCGTGTCGAGCCAGGAGCCGGGGTACGGAGATATGCACAAGGAATTGCCGGCGGTTATTCGGGATGTGTATAGCGGTATCGAGAGACAGCTGCGAAAGCTTGTGGAAAAACAGCGGCAGGATGTGAAGACCCATGAGGATCAGGAAACCACCGCGATTGTCAGCACCATATTTCCTGAGGAAGGATACGGATTTCTGCAGTCGGTCGAAGACTCATCGGAGATATATTTCCATAGAAACAGTGTAGTTCCGGACGGAGATTTCGAACGGATGACCGTAGGAACCGGGACATGGTTCCGGGCGGAGGTTGGAGAGAAGGGGCTTCAGGCCACAACCGTCAGGATTACGGATAAGCCGGGAGAGCGAAGTTGAGACCTTGGCCGGTGCGCCCCACATCGGTATTGATCCTCGTGCTGCTTCTGCTCTCCGTGGCCGCCGGGGCACAGGAGTTCGGGAAGAACAAGGTTGCCTACGAAACCTTTGATTTCAAGGTCCTGCGCACCGACAATTTCGAGATCTATTACTACCCACCTGCCGACCGGGCCGTCCGGGACGCCGGCCGGATGCTCGAACGGCGCTACCTCGACTATGCGGAACTTTTTGGTGCGCGGTACAGATCGCGGCAGCCGGTTATCCTCTACTCGAATCACCCCGATTTTCAGCAGACTAACGTCATCGGACAGCGAATCCCGCAAGGAACCGGGGGCTTTACCGAATCCCTTGCTAATCGCGTGGTGCTTCCAATTACCGGCGTGTACTCGGATACCGAGCACGTACTTGCGCATGAGCTCGTACACGCCTTTATGTTCGGTTTGGGCGGGGGCAGTTTTGAGCGAGCCTCATCGGATCTGCCGCTCTGGTTCTCAGAAGGACTGGCGGAATATCTTTCGCTTGGTGATACCCATACCCACACGGCGATGTGGATGCGCGATGCGGTCATGTATGAACGCTTACCTTCGGGCGGCCCCCTTACGAGACGTCCGGACAAGTATTCGCCCTACCGGTACGGACACGCAATCTGGTCATATATTGCCGGTGTCTGGGGCCACGAAATTACCGGAGAGCTTGCTAAGAAAGCGCTGCGGCGGGGCTGGAAAAACGCAATAAGAGACGTACTGCACATCGAGCCTGCAGACCTTATCGCCGAGTGGCGCGCCGCTACAAAAGAAACCGCGCTTCTGGTGATGGATGGACGGCAACAGCCGGAAGCGCTCGGTGAAAAGATCCTCGGCGAGCCAGGAGGGTTGTACCTCTCCCCCTCGTTGAGTCCTGACGGTGCCACTATCGCATTTCTTTCGCGTCGTGATCCGTTTACCATGGATCTCTATCTTGCGGACGCTCAAACAGGAAAGATCATCAAGAAGCTCGCGAGCAGCGCGACGGACGAGCATTTTGATTCGTTGCGTTTTATCGATTCCTCAGGGACCTGGTCGCCCGACGGCGGCTCATTTGCGTTTGTCGTTGACAGGCGTGGTGACAACGCCGTTGCAATAACTGACGTGAGCAATGGTGGCATTCGCAGGGTCATTCACGTCGCCGAGGTGGGTGCGATATACCAGACGGCGTGGTCCCCCGACGGCGGTCGTCTCGCGCTCTCCGCTTCTTCAGGCGGCATCACCGATTTGTACCTCTACGACCTGGAAAGCGGAGAGGTTGATCAGCTTACGAACGACCCATATGCGGAGCTCCATCCCGCCTGGTCACCGGACGGCCGAAAAATCGTCTTTTCAACCGACAGAGGACCACAAACCGATATGGAAATTCTACGCACCGGCAAGATGAAGATCGGTGTGCTGGAAGTGGCCTCGGGCCACATCGAGCTGGTTTCTATGAGTGATGCTGTGCAACATATGGATCCTGAGTTTTCACCCGATGGTGGAGAGATCTATTTCACCGCAGATAGTCTCGGCGTGCCGGATCTCTTTCGATACTCGATACAGGACGGGAGCTTTGCACGTCTTACCCTTGTCACCACCGGTATCGCCGGGCTTACCGCTACCTCTCCTACCTTGAGCGTTGCCGCCCGCACCGGCGAGCTCGTCTGCACGGTATTGGAAAACGGCGGGTACTCGATCTACCGGGCGACGGCGCGCCGGCCGGTAGAGAACATCAGTGCTAACAGGCTCGAGGCCGCACTTCTACCACCGCGCTACCCCGGCCGCAAACGCCTCGCGCCGCCGGTCACAGAGCCGCCTTTAGTCAGGCCGGATGTATCGGAGTACAACCCTGCCTTGCGGCCCGTACAGGTCGGGCAACTCTCGTTGGGTGTGAACATAAGCCGGTTTGGCACCGGGCTCTACGGCAATTTTGCCGGATACTTCACCGATATGTTGGGCAACCACAGGCTCTTCACCGCCGCTCGGATAACCGGTGAAATAAGGGACCTGGGCGCCCAAATCGCCTATCAGAACCTCAAATACCGGCTCAACTTTGGGCTGTCTGCGGCGCATATCGCCGAGACTTCAACGGCCCTCGAATCTCAAAACGAAGTAGACGGGGAGCTCACCAGCACTTTTGTGGAGATTCGGCAGTTTGTTGACCGGGCCGATCTCTTCACCGGCTATCCACTCTCAGAGAACCGCAGGCTCGAGCTTTCGACGGGGTATACGCGCATAGGCTACGATGATCAGGCGGAGGTCATTGTGATTGAGGATGGCCGTGTGGCGGAGAGGGGCACC
>CAZHXC010000244.1:3313-5859 GCA_964536145.1 uncultured Spirochaetales bacterium
GGGGCACCGCGGAGCTGGAAACGCCGCCTCCGCTTCATCTCTCTCAGAGCATGCTGGCCTACGTGGCTGACTATTCATTCTCCGGTTACACCTCTCCCCTTCGTGGGCACAGGTTGCGCCTGGAGGTAGAACCCACTCTCGGTTCGCTGATGTTTCTTTCGGTATGGGCCGATGCGCGGGGATATCTGTTTGTGGGGGATATCTTCTCACTTGCATTTCGTGCCTTTCACTACGGTCGTTACCTTGGCGACGCCGAAAGCCCGCGTCTCTCACCGCTCGTCCTCGGATATGAAGGATGGGTGCGTGGCTACAGCCCTTCGTCTTTCAGCTCCGAAGAATGCGAAGACGGCAGTTGCGCCGCGTTTGACCGGTTGATCGGATCCAAAATCGCCGTAATGAACGCAGAGATCCGTCTTCCTGTATTTGGTTCAGGAGATCTCGGGCTCATCGACTTTCCATATCTCCCCTTGAGTTTTCTGCTTTTTTTTGACGCCGGGGTTGCCTGGACCGGAGCAGATCCGCCCGAGTTGCGTTGGACGACAAGTACCGAGGAACGCGTACCGGTCTTCAGCACCGGCGCGGGAGTGCGGGCGAGCTTTGCCGGAGTGCTGGTACTCCAGGTCTTCTACGCCTATCCGTTTCAACGGCCCGACCGCGGCGGCGGACATTTCGGATTGGTGTTGAGCCCGGGCTGGTAAGGTGACCGGTGTCAGGTGGCGTCGGCCCCGCCGTCGGGCGCCGCGGGTACTCCGTGCGGCCGGCCGCCAGAGAGGCGCCTGTACTCACACCCCCTCGCCGCGTCTCCCGAACACCCAGAACTTCTGCCCGAGGAAGATCGACAAGCCGCTAATTGCGACCGCCGCGACAAACGCGATGTTGCGGTTTTCCACAATCAGCCTGAGCACGAGCTCGTTGACCCCGACGTTGATCCCGATACCCGCCGCCATGACGATGAGGTATCGCACAATCTCGCCCACATCAAAGCCGTGCAGGTTAAAGGTCCAATACTTATTTATCAGGAACGCGGTTACTCCGCCGCAAGCAAAGGAAATGGCCTTTGCGGGCGCGCTGAGGAGGAAGAGCACCAGAAGGTTGTACACTCCATAATCTGTACCGATTGCGGCGGCGCCTGCGAGATTGAATTTGACAAACTCTCCGACTTCCTGCTTAAGAGCCGCGCGCTTGATTTTCATTACTCAATCGCCGGCGCCGCCGTTCCCGTCGAGCTTGAGAACGGATCGCGCCAGGGCGCTCGCGAACCCGCCGAAGAGAGAAAACTCGGCTTTGAGATACCCTTCCACGGCACGGAGCCATGTATCTCCCCTCTTCAGCCGTGCCTTGTTTTGGTCGATAACCCGCTGATAGACTGCAAGAACTGCATGTATGCTCGATTCGAGAGAATACTCCTCCGCGGTCTCCCGGGCGTTTTCTATCAGCTTTTTCTTCAAATCAGTACTCAGCGTGTTGTGCCACCACAGAGCGAATCTCATCTCACCGGCTTCCGCGATCAGCCTGCCGTTAACCTTGTCTTCGACAATATCACGGACACCCCGCGCATCAACAGCAATGACCGGCAGCCCCGCAGCCATGGCTTCAGCAAGTACGATGCCCTGAGTTTCCGTTAAAGAAGAAAACAAGAAAACGTCCATGGCGTGATACGCCGCTGTGACATCGCCCCCCTTCACTTCGCCTGCGTAATGGTACCGGTCTTCAACACGGAAATCCCGGAAAATCTTTTCCACCGTACTCACCTCCGGCCCATCGCCTGCAAGCAGCATGTGTGTCCGTGGGGTATCCTTCATGAAACGCGCCGCCTGGCGGGCGAGAGATTTCACATTCTTCTCAGATGAGATCCTTCCGAGATGACCTATCACATATGCCTCAGGCGGTATGCCAAAGCGCGCGCGGGGATCGTCGTTTGGAGGTGTATCAAACTCGTGAAGCGAGACTCCGGTTGGGATTACGCTGCATGGCCTTTTCAATCCCCGGCTCACGATCTCCTCTTTCACACTCTCACTCGGTGCAATGACATGATCGCACATGTTTGCGTACTCGATTGGGTATTCCTCGATGAATCTCTTTATTACATCCGCCGTAACCCCATGCCGCTCGAGATATTCCTCGTACATCGTATGGTAGGTGAACACCAGGGGGGCGCCCATCTGTGAAGCCACCCTAAAGGCGGTTCCTCCCATGATATATGGGTGGTGTGAATGCACCACATCGGGCCGGAAGCCTTTGAGAGCTGCTGCGACACTCCCCGGCACGGTGAGACGCAACGAATAGTCGTGCCGTGATATGTTTTCGATCGACGGCAGCCGCACCACATCAGGCTCGTTGCCCGGACGACCCACATATTCGGGAACGAGCACCACGGTGCGGTGTCCACGTCTCCGACAACCATCTGTGATCATCTCAATCGATTTTTCGAGCCCGCCGACGATGGGTGTGTAGGTATTTGTCACTATGAGGATGTTCACTTGTTCTGCCCCACTTCCACCTCGAGTAATTCTTTCGGCGGGCCGGTCACTTGACCGGTACCTGGG
>CAZHXC010000245.1:0-5853 GCA_964536145.1 uncultured Spirochaetales bacterium
TGTCATTCCTGATAAGCGTGAGGTCACAAGTTCAATTCTTGTCAGGCCCAGAGACTTAAGTGCTGCGCTAGTCGCGGTTTACGATTCATTCTGGATCGGGTGTCGCGGCTTTTTTTGTGGCAAAACAGGCAATTGTGTCACAAAGAGTGCCATGAAATTTCCGAAGGTCTGGTGGTTTGCCCCCCGTAATGGCTCAGAAAAAGCCATCCATGTACAGCTCAATTACATAAAGCGCTTCCAAATACCCCAATGTTTTTGCAGTTCCGAGATTTATCGGTATTCTAGAGAAGAAGCTTGTTAAATTGATAGCAACGATGTGCGGGATTTCCACGAGAATTGTGTTAGATTCTGATGGACAAGACTGTGACGGATGATACCATGCTGCCGTATGCGCGCATGTAAGAACAACCGAAGGAGAGCTCATGATTCGCTTCAAACTGGTGATCGTTCCGATCACTCTCCTCCTGCTCCTCGGGGGAGCATGCTCACTGCAACTGCCTGAAAGCGTGCGCATTAAGACCGCCCCAAACCTGCAGGTCCCCGGCGGCAATCGCCAAGTCAAGCTCGCGGATGTCTGGGACATCCAGTCAGCCCTGGAAGAGGCGGCAAGCGCGGACGAAGGCCTCTCGGTTGCCGACACCCAGGAAGGCGACCCGCTGGCGCTGTCTCTGGATAAGCCACTCGTTAGCGTCGCCGTCAATGATTTCGCCGACGAGAACCTCAATCTGGATGCGGTTAATCAAACAATCGACGTGAGCTACAGCGTCCCGACGATCGGTTTCGCCGGCGAGAGCTTCGAGTCGAACATTGACCCGATTGCCGTGCCTGCAGGGGTGAGTGTCCCGGGGGTGTCACTGACCGATCTCCCGGAGATAGACGGGGCGCTCGGCCCGCTGAGTCAGAGCATTGCGGCCGAGGGCTTTTCGAGCGTTACATTCGAGCAGGGAACCCTGACGGCCAATGTTACCGTAGATCGGGAGACCGAGAGCACGCTGACGGTGGACATAACCCAGGCGAGCATTCTCGATCCCCAGGACGGCACGACCATCGTAAGCGCCGACACGAGCGATCTTGCCGAGACAGACCTGCAGTTCCCGCTGGCCGGGACGAAGCTCCCTGCGAGCTTCGATATCGAGCTCGAGTTCAGTCTTTCCGGCGCCACGTTGGGCAATGTATTTGACATCAACCTCAGCTTCGTCTTTTCCGCCGACACCCGCATCTCCGGCGCCTCGGGTATCAATTTTGTTCAAACCGTGAGCGGCACCTACAGCATTCCGGTGGATTCAACGCTGGACTTCCAGCAGGCGACGGTCCGGACGGGCAGCCTGATGGTGGGCAACAGCTTCCCGGCTGATTGGACCGGAATCTCCGACGAGGTCACCGTCACCCTGAGCCAGAACGGTACAACGCTTGCAGGTCCGGCCCAGGCAACAACCGTCACTCCTCTTGATCTCGCCGGTGTAACGCTGGTTCCGGCTAATATCGATGTTGCCTACGAGGTTACAGTCGACGGTACGAACGCCACCTTCGCGCTCGATGCAGCCAACCCCGAAGTGATGAGTAGCATCGATGGAGGGATTGCTGAGTTCTCGAGTATCGATATTGATTCGGCAACCTTCGACGCCGGACAAAGCGTGAGCATGCCGGTGGATCAAAGCACCCGGGATCTCGTGGAATCGGTAATCTTCCTAAACCCGGTGCTCGATATCCAGCTGAACAACCAGCTCCCGATCGATGTAAACGTGAATATCTCGTCGACCACATTTAGCGGTGCAAACACCACCGGCGTGACGGCCAAGCAGGTCACCTTTGCGCCCGACGCTTCCAGCACGAAGAGCTTCCCGCAATCGGCGGACACCACGAATAGCTGGGACATCTCTCCGGGCAGCATTGGTGATCCTTTCTATGTGGATATGGCGAGCATTGATGTAGATGTCGGTGTCGAGCTTGACGATGGGTCCATCGGGGACGGTACGACGACATTGACAAACGTGGTTCCCGGCGACACCTACACGCTGAGCGGGCAGGTAACCGGGACCTTTGAACTGGATGAGCTCACGATTGCCAACGCCACGATAACCGATCAATTTCCAGCGACAGGAGCAGCCGGCCTCGATTTCTCCTCAGTGAGCAGCTTCTTGCCGAATGAGTTGGAGTTTGACAGTATCAGCTCGAGCTTGAGCTTCAATGACGGCGGGAGTAGCGGGAGCTTCTCGCTCTATCTCGAAGCTGACTGGGCCGGCAATTCCGAGCCTCTCGTGCTGATCGAGGATCCCAACGCCCCGGACCCGGGGCAACCAAAACCCCTGAGCTCAGGTACAGATGAACAGATCGATCTGGGGACTATTATCAACGGCCGTCCGTCAGAACTCTTCTTCTACTACACCATAGTGGTCACCGGTGCGACGATAGATGTGGACGGTGGCGCCGCCGGCCAAGAAATTTCCACTGTACTCTCCGGAAACATCCCCCTTTCCTTCAGCGCTTCGGCGGATGCGGAGCTGACCGACGACAATGGCGACCCGATTGTGCCCACCCAGGAGGGGGATCTGCTCGGTCGCTCCGGTGAAGATGACGGAAGCGAGCTGGGGCAGGCCCTCGACTCGATCGACAGCGCAACCCTCTACGTAGAGGTCACCAACAATATCGGCCTTTCCGGCCTGATCGAGGTGTCGGAACCCGACTTCTCCGGCACACGTACGATAGAGCTCAGCCAAGGCGACAGCAGCTTCGAGCTGAGCATTTCCCCGGAGGAGTTGACCTACCCGTTCACACCGCAGACGCGAGTGTTCTTGACGGATACCACCGGCACCGGCGAGTCGCACCGGATTCTCACCGGGGGTGATTTGAGCCTTTCTGTGTGGATCGAAACCCAGGCGAATATCGACCTCAATTTCAGTCTGACCGGAGATTCTGAATGAAACGTATACCATCAACTGCGAAACTCGTGCGCCGGGTTGTGCCGGCACTGCTCTTTTGGCTCCTGACCGTTGCACTCATGCCGGCTGAGCCCGCGAGATCCTGGAATCACCGGGTGAACCCGGCACTGCTTGGGATCCGGCACCGGCCTTTCCTGGAGATTGGGGTCAGTCAGGGCGTTTCGGCGTCCAACAATTACTTCACCGCCGCGCAGATACTACAGCCGGAGTTCCTCATTGACTTCAACGATTTGAGCGCGCAGATTGGCGAGGAGAGCCTGGCACTTGTGAGCACGGTTGGTACGGAGACGCACGCCTCCCTCTCGCTCTTTGGACTTACCGCGGGGCTCTATTTCTCCGTCGACGGAGTGGTGAGTGCCGGTGTTCCCGGCTCCCTCTTCACGATTCTGGCGGAGGGCAATGAGCTCGGGGAGACCTACACGGATTCCGCCCCGGTTATCGGGAGGGTCTTTGCCGAGGCGGGTGCGCACGCCGGATACCGTTTCCGGGACTGGGAGATCGGCATGAAGTTGGGGTTATTCGCGCCGCTTCTCTATAGCGCCCCGGATGCAGCGGTCTCCTATGAGTTCAGTACCACCGAGACGACGACGAACTTCGAGGGCGGTCTCTCGATTCCCGCCTTCTCGGCCTACAACCTCGCCGATCCCCAGATCGCCTCCACCGCGGACGTGATTGATTCCCTCGACGGCATCAAGATAGACTTTGGCTTGGTGCGTCTTCGAAACGGCGACCCCTGGTTCGGTGCGAATGTCGGGGGCATTACTCTGAGTCCGGCGGTGGTCGACAAGAAGATCAGGCTGGATGCGAACGCAACGGCCACCATTGACAACCCCGCCGGGAACTTCGACGGAGGTGATCCCTCAGAAGCAATCTCGACCGAGGTGTCTGATTTTGAGCCGAGCTTCCTCGGGGATGCCGATGAAGAAATCGGCATGCCAATGCAGGCGGGCGGATTCTACCGCTCAACCATTATCCCCGGAATCGCTCTAACAGGTTATGCACAGCTCTACTTCTCCGATCCCTTTCTCTACTCCGTTGGCGGCATGATCGAGGGAGATATCTTTCCCCTCAACCTGTTCTACTTTGGCCTGGGCTATGACCGGGTTACCTGGCATGCGGACGCGGGGCTTCGGATCAATATCCGGATTCTCGAGGTCGGACTCAACGTCGGCGTCGCGTCGCCGCGCTTCGAGACCATGTGGGGTGGCGCCGGACTCAAGGCGGATCTGTTCTTCGCAATCGGGATATAGCGAAGAGCGGCTCCGGCCGGTCCGTCGCGATTCACCTTAGCTCCGATTTCGTTAAAGAGGGGGCACTCAAACGCGTTCAATGGGTGGCGTCGTTTCACGCGACATACTCGGGAACTGGTAGTGTGATCCTGAATTTTTTCACTTTCGAGAGGAACAAACATATGGAAGATAAATTAATCGGTTTTATTGGACTTGGCATGATGGGAAAACCCATGGCGGAAAATCTTCTGGCTGCCGGGTATCGGTTACGCGTTTTTAATCGAACGCCGGAAAAAACGGCTTCCTTGCAGGAAAAGGGGGCGCTGGTTGTCCAGACGCCGGAGGATACGGCAGAAACCGGGGGGATAGTTTTCAGTTGTGTTGCGGAAGACGATGCTCTGGAAACAATTGCAGGCAGAGAGGATCAATTGGCCAGGCGTCTCGGAAAGGGCGGGATTCACGTATCCATGAGTACGATTTTGCCGGAAACTGCGGAGAATTTGACCAGCCGGCAAGCCGCCTGCGAAGGTCATTACGTTGCGGCGCCGATCATGGGGCGGCCCGATTTGGTCAAAGCGAAAAAGCAATCATACTTTATTGCCGGTGACGCAACGGCAAAGGAGCGTGTCCGGCCTTTGCTCGAGGCGGTAGGAGCCGGGATATTCGATTTTGGCGATAATCCGGCGGACGCCAACACAGCCAAGCTGGGGGCCAATTTCCTGATTGCCGCGGCGATCGAGGCCATGTCCGAAGCATTCACTCTTGCCGAAAAGAACGGGGTAGATCCCTCCGCGCTTCACAATGCGGTAAGCAACACTCTTTTTGCCTGCCCCATTTACCAGAATTACGGCCGCGGCATTATCGATGCGGCATATCGGACGCCGCTCTTCAAACTGGCGCTCGGATCGAAGGATATTCGCCTCGTAAGCCGCACCGCCGACGCCGGCGGTACACCGATGCGTTTTGCAAGCGTATTGAAAGACCGCTTTCTTTCTGCGATAGCCCACGGCCGGTCTGACTACGACTGGACGGGTATTGCTGCTGAAGTGAGGGAAGAAGCCGGGCTGTGACGGACCCTCATGAGCGCCGAGCCACTAAGATCGCGGTTGATCATTGGACACCGGCTGGGTTCAGTTGCAGTTGTGATCTGGGTCGCGATCTGCTTGGTCCAACCGAATACCGGGTCGAGTACCATGGAAACGGCGCGGATTCCGGTGATCCACCTGCCATGTAGTCGTACGCTGTCGGATCGAAGAGGTGTCGTGGAAGGGAAGAATACGCCTTCTCACGCTGACCATAGTTTTAGCGGATGGATCGGGCGGCTCGTTTCAACCCGGGGACAATTTCATCCTACTACGACAGGAAGTTCGTCGGAACTTCGGATGTCCTCTATCTCCCCACGACCGAAGAGTTGTTCTTGGGCTTGTCCCGGGTGACTTGCCTGCGTTATAATTTGCGACCAAAGCTGTCAGGTGTTTTATGCATCGGACCATACCGACGGGCCCCCGGGCCGACTTGGAGTAAAAATGAGCGCAAAGTTGATCGAGTCCTTGAAGACTATTGTTGGTGGTGAGCATGTTATCACCTCAGACGATCCTCGCTACTACGCCTTTACATTCGGCGACGCCACCATGTATCGCAGCCGGCCGGACGTGGTCGTTTTCCACGCTACGGCGGAAGAGGTC
>CAZHXC010000246.1:0-3722 GCA_964536145.1 uncultured Spirochaetales bacterium
AAGCGTCGCCTTCGGTCCCGGTAGCCAGCATCCCGGCAATCCGGCAGGCGTCAAGAAAGTGTGAAACATCGAGCCACTCATCCACCGAATGGGCCTGAAAGTCACCCATTCCCATGCCGACCGCGGGGATCCCTTTTGAAACGATGTTGCAGGTGTCCTGCCCACCCCGGTGACTGAAGAGCTCAGGCTTTCTGCCCGCTTTTTCTATGGCCATGAGCGCGGTTTGAACAACCGGCGCATCTTCAGGCAGCCTGTACGGCTTGTATTCCGGTCCCTGTTTGAAGGAAACAGAAGCCCGGCCCTTCACACCTCGTTCTTCGGCGGCATTGTTGGCCCTGTCCACCGCTTCTGAGAACGCCCCGCGCCACGCTGAGAGCACCTCTTCCCTGAGCCCGAGGTCAAAGCTCCGGCACTCCCCAAGGGCGTAGAGCTCGGGCATGGTGACATTGCTTCCCGTACCGCCCTGCACAATCCCGATATTGCTGGTCGCCCAGTCGTTCGTTTCTACTACTCCGATCCAGCCGTCTGAGTGAAGCTTTGAAAGCGCATCGGCAAAGATGACCGCACAGGAGATGCCTTCTCCCGCGTTCGCGGTGTGCGCCGCAACCCCGGTCAGGTTGATGTGAATGCGTTCGGTGCCTACAACCGCATTAGCGAGGGTCTCGGTTTCACCGCCGTCAAAGTTGAAGCACATAACCGGCTTTGGGTTTCCGAGAACATCGAGATCGAGGTGTTTCGATCCAACGAGGCCTATCTCCTCCTGAACAAAGAAGGTGAGCACGCAGGGCGGATGATCCCCCTTTCTCTCGACCAAGGCATGCGCGGCGGCAAGAAGTATCGCCACACCGGCTCGTGCATCCGCACCCATCGCTTTCCCGGGCGCCGAGTTTACGATCTTCTCACCTTTGAGAACGGGCTGTGATCCGACTGCGCCCGGCACCGTGTCGAGATGTGTGCTCAACATTCTGCACGGCTCACCGGTCCTGCCGGGAAAGCGGACGATCATGTTCCCGAGCTCGCCACCGATTTCTGAGTGCTTGTGGGCCTCATCGTGTACGATTGCCTCCGGCGGCACCCCTATACCGGTAAGGTAATTCTTCAGGTGTTCGCTCACCTTTGTCTCTTCTCCCGGTTTTCCGGGGATCTTCATCAGCTCAATAACGTTTTCCAGGTTCCGGTCCATGAAGCTAACCTCCCAATGAAAGTGAATCCGCCGCGCGTTTTGCCGCACTGCCACCATATTATGGGCCTGCGCAGTCAGAGGCAATGGGGTAACCGCTACGGCGCATCCGGGTAGTGTGCGCGTGGTCGTCGGCGGCTTGCCTCAGCAATCATGAAATCAGATCGAAGAGAACCTCGTTACAGTACGTGCCGTCAACTAAGTGCGAGTCTCTCCGCACGCCAATCCTCCGGAACCCCGCTTTTTCTACCGCCCTTATGGAAGGAAGGTTCTGTTCCACGACGCCGGCAAAGATGCTGTGCAACTTCATCTGTTTGAAACAGATCGAGACAAGAGCCTCAATCATCTCCGTCCCGTAGCCCTTCCCGCGATACCCGTTGTCTCCGAGGAGAACCGAGATCTCACAGCTGCCGACTCTGTAATCAACATCGTATATCGCCCCGTACCCGAGCTCCGCCATTGATTCGCGGTCGAAAAATATGAGATCGAGATCATGCGCGCCTGAAATCAGGAGCAATTCGTAAAGCTCCTGTTCGGTGTAGGTAGCGTCCGGTTCATCCATGTATCGGGCTATATCTTTGTCATTGAACCAGGTGAGGAGGGTGGGTAAATAGGACTCGGTGACTTTTTTCACAACCATCCGTTCGGTTCTGGTAATGATGTTTGACGGCCGGCCGGAGTCGCCGGACAGCGGCGCCTTGCCGGCGATGGGCGGCGGGTAGAGGAGCTGTATATCCATGCCGTATCGGTCCATCGCTACCTCGAGCAATTTGTAGCACAACTGCTCGTAGCTCAAGCCCGATGTCATGGCGCTCCTGACAAAGCCGCAATCGATATACTTCCCCGGGTTGGGATTGACCTCGATGATGTACGGTTCTCCGGCGTCGGCGGCAGTACCGGTTGACCTGACCCGTATATCGACCCTCGCGTAGTCCTTGCATTCAGTTATCTTGAAGGCGGCTCTGGATATCTCGCTGACGCGGCCGGCAAGCGACGGCTCGAGCTCTGCCGGGCAGACAACCGGTGTGTTGTTGTACGGAACCGACTCCTTAACCCACTTCGCCTCATAGCACACTATTCGGTGGTAATCGGGGGGTAGATCGAATAGAATCTCTCCTATCGGCAGGACGGTGAGGTCTTCGGCGTTGCCTATCAGCGAGACGTTGAGCTCCCTGCCGTCAACATATTCCTCTATTAAAACGGGTTGCTTGTATTCGGAAAATACCCACAGCGCTTTCTCCGTCATCTTTGACCGGCTGTCCACCACCGAGTCCTGGGATATCCCGATACTCGCATCTTCATGGAGAGGTTTGATTATGGCCGGAAGCGGTACCCGGCAGGCATCGATATCCTCGAGCTCGCGAATGACCGAGAAATCCGGTGTCGGCAGCTTGTGGTATTGTAGCACCTCTTTGGTTCTCGCTTTGTCCATGCACAGCGAAAGCGGGAAAAAGCCGGAGCCTGTGAAGGGAAGGTGCAGCTGTTCCAAGAGACCCGCCACGTATGCTTCGCCGAGGTTGTCATTCCCGAATCCTTCACACAGGTTGAACACGATATCGACGTTTCCCTCTTTCAGGTAGTAATACACCTCCGGTGAAAACCTGATGGGAATGACGGTGTGCCGTTTTTCAAGGATGGCCTGAACATCCCGCAGAATATAAGGTATTTCAGCGTCCGCGGTCCGTTCGAGCCCCTCTCCTGTGCGGGCGCCTTCAGAAAGATTGTATAGAATTCCGATTCTCATAGTTCACTGAGCCGGAACTATACTCCCTTTCTCAATCCGTGGCTACAAGATTGCCCGAAGCGGAGCCGTCGGGGTCCCGGAGCCGCCGGTGGCCGTCGCCATCCGGTCATCTATCCTGTAAAGTGTTTTTCGATCAATCCTTGCAGTTTCCTTCTATAATAGATGAAGTTGTCAAGCGAAATATCCGGTGGTACGTGATGATCGATGTAGGGAATGAAGCCACCCTTTTGCATCATCGGCGGGATCTTTCTCTCCAGTTCCGCGTCGATGGCGTCCCTCCCGGCAATAACCGCGCGTTTGTCGACTCCGCCGATCATCTGCAAGTTGGGATACTGCTCCCGTACCTCCACCACATCCATGTTCGCCGCCGCCTCGTAGGGGTAGATCGCCGTCACCCCTCCTTCGAGAAAGAGCGGAATGAGCTTCCAGCAATTCCCGTCGGTATCGACAAGAATGTGCTTCACCCCCATATCCTTCAGGTAGGAGGTAAACTTCTTGTACGCCGGAAGCATGAACTCGCGGAACAATTCAGGTGAGATGAGCGGGCCGGTGTTGAAGCACATGTCCTCCCACATGGTGAACACATCGATATCGAGCTTCTCGAGTACCGGGTTGTATACTTCGATATAGAAATCGATGAGGTCATTGACGATGTCTCTCACAAAATCGGGATCATCGTAGTAGGCGGTCAGGAGCCTCACCTCACCCAGAAAAAAACGAATCGGACCGAAAAAACCGACCCATTTTCCCAGCCTCAAAGCGAAATCCCGATCATTGTACTTCGCAATCGTCTCCTCG
>CAZHXC010000246.1:3732-5849 GCA_964536145.1 uncultured Spirochaetales bacterium
ACCATTCGCCGTGCTCGGGGTCGGGGAAATGCTGGAAAGACCAGTCGTGGACCAAAGTGTGCCAGCGGGCGTACTTTTCGTCACCGGTCAAGGACCATGCCAGCAGCGTCGCGATGATCGTCTCCTCGAGACGATCGGGGTATCTGCCGGGAGCTTTCAGGTCGAACCGTTCGGCTTTGTACCGTTCCCAATCTTCCCTGTTGGTCACCGGCCACTCGATGTATCTGGGAATGCTCGCGGAGTTTGCCACCACCTCCATGGTGACGCCTATCTCGTCGATCACGATCTGACGGTCGCCTCTGTCTTCTATCACCTCCCGCTCGTACTCCGGCCAGATCCAGTAGTTTCCGGGAAAAATCTCGAGCGGACGCTCGAGCTCGATGGTGCCGCCGTCGCCGTCTTTGATGACGGGAACACCGTTGACGTGCACCATTCCGTGCCGCCTGTTCTCATCGGCATCATCGCCAATAAAACCGATATCCCCTTCCTCACGCCAACGCTCGATTGTTTCGATCCAGTACGCCATCTCCCACAGCGGCGGCGGGGTGGAGAGATCGAACTCCATGGTCCTCAAGAATTTTTCGCGTACGTTCATGGTGTCACTCCTTTTCAATTATCTGCTTGAGGGCCCTCATGTAACCCATCGCATAGGCCCGTCCGCGGTGTCCCCACGTGGTATCTCCCGCCACATGAGGGGTATGGTCATCTATGAATACCCCGTCAAACCCTGACTCTTTGAACGCTCTCATCGCCTCTAACATATCTATCTGTCCTTCATCGATGAAGGTCTCGCAGAAATCATCCACGCGACCCTGCACGTCACGGAAGTGGACATAGAAAATCTTTTTGCGACTGGTGAAGTAACGGATTGACTCGATGACATCCACTCCCATTTCAGAGAAGCAACCCTGGCAGAACTCGAGGCCGTTATAGTCGCTCGGCACGGTTTCAATCACACGCTTGAAGGCCTCGGGACTTCGCATGATACGGGCAATGCCGGCCAATGGTGAGATTGGCGGATCATCCGGGTGAATGCCCATCTTCACACCTGCCTCTTCGGCCACCGGGATTACCGCTTTGATAAAGTATTCAAAATTAGCCCACATCTCATCGTCATCGATAGGGCGGTGATATTCCTCGGGAATCGCGGTAAAGTCGATGCCTGGAAAGAAGGGTCCCGCAAGAAGAGGGGCTTTCTTTGCGAGCTCCATGTTAAAACAGGTGACCGGAGCGCCGCCGCGGCCGGGTGTGTGCCAGGAGGTACGCCAGACACCGAGGGGCATGAAGTTGTACCCGAGTACCGGGACACCGACGGCGCCCATATTGCGGAGAGTTTTATGCCAGTTCTCTATCTGCTCGTCCCTGCCGTCGAGACCGAACATGATCTTGTAGTACCACATCCAGGGGATGTTCTCGATAGCGTAGAGATTAAGACCGTGGGCCTCAACCTGGGAGCGTAATCGGGACAGATGGGTATATTCGAAATGGCCGTTGCCGGGAAAGCTCATCCCCGGTAGCACGATATCTGTTGCTCCCATCTGCGCTGCAAACCGGAGCGTCTCGTCTGTAACCTCGCGTATTGCGCCATATCCAAGTCTCATACGCTGTCTCCTATCAGAGTGAGTATGCCGCGCCGTACGGCGCCGGCTTTTCAGTTGGGCCACGTCTGACGACGCCGGCCTCAGGGCTCGGCCGCGCACCCACTTCAGTCACCTACAGCCCGGCCAACAAGCCGCGGATGTAGCCCGCTGAAAAGGCCGCCGATTGACGGCCAATAAACGAATCACCGTTTGTACGAACCACGTGATCGTAGTCGAGGGCTCTGTCGTAACCGACTTCGTCCAACGTACGTACCACTTCCATCATGTTGATCTCACCGTCATCGGTAAACCGTTCCTCGTATCCTCCGTCCCGCGGCAGGGTGCCTCGCACGTTCCTGAAATGCACGTGGAAGATTTTGCCCTGTCCGCCCATCCTGCGTATCCCTTCAAAGAGGTCTTCACCGGATTCGTATCGCGTTCCCACACAGAACGTCATCCCGTTGTTAGGGCTCGGAACTTCCTGAAAGAGACGTTCGAACTCCGCATAGGTGGCAAGGATTTGCGGCACTCCCCGCA
>CAZHXC010000247.1:0-5844 GCA_964536145.1 uncultured Spirochaetales bacterium
ACTCCATGGAGATGTAACCGCCGCCTATGAATACCATCGACACCGGGAGCTCTTCCAACTCAAGGAAATCGTCACTTGTGGCAGCGAGCTCCGCGCCGCTTATGGGAAGCTCCCGGGAGCGTGCGCCGGTTGCAAGCAGGACGCTGCGAGTGCTCAAGACGCGGCCGCTTTCCTGAAGCTTTACCTGGCCGGGAGCTGTGAGCCTCGCCCGCTCGACAAAAACGTCAATACCGCTTTCTTCAAGCGAGGATTTTGTACTCTCCGGGATGGGATCAGTGAAAGTGCGCTTGAACTGCTGCAGCGCTTCCCAGTCCACGCTTGCAGGGCTTGCCACGCCGTTTCCGGCGAGCGCTTGCGTCTCCGCGATAAGCCCGGTGTTCACGACAAAGACTTTCTTGGGCTGGCAACCGCGCAGCGCACAGGTACCTCCAACCGGGCCCTGATCGATTATTGCTACTCTCTTGTCCGCATCTCGGAGAATCCCGGCGGCGGTTTCCCCCGCCGTCCCAATTCCGATCACTACCACATCGTAGTTATTCATATTGTTACCCCCGTTGAAATACCTGTAAGCACAAGCATCATACCTGCCGGAGGCAAAGGTCAAGCAGTATCTTTTAGGCTATTATATTGCATCCTGCAGCGGCCAACCCGGTTAACCGGACCTTTCAAATGCTTTGTTAAGCTCTATAATAACACCCGCACTCCGTAGTCATTAAATCTGGAATCTGCCGTTATTACAGGAAGATTATGAACGACTGCCGTGGCGATAATAATCCGGTTCGCCGGGTCGGCATGGATATGCGGCAATGAAACGGAACGCATGAGAATATGGTCACTTACCCCCGAAGGACTAAATCTGGACTGGTCTTCCGCAAGCCACAGAAGGGCGCACGTATCTAAGAGCATCTAATCCATCTCTCCCCATTCATCAGGCTCCAGTTCTTCAGTCGGGTCGTAATTGAGGTTGTCCCGCAACCATAATCCCTCGAAATCGTGGTTGTCCCGGCGCTACATATAGCACTGCCACGTTTAATATAACGCTACATGCAGGGCTATGAAGTGGTCAAGTGTTACGATTAGAGGTTGCGGGACAACCACAATTGATGGTTATTTTAGAAAGGACCGGGTCCACAGCGGTCCGGGAGTAATCATCATATGCCGCCGGGATATCAGCTCAGATAGCCACTCACTTCCCGTATCGGCATTGTATCACAATTTAAAAATATCCATGGTATTACCTTGACATACCATATTACTTGGTATTACCTTTCGTCTCATCCATCGCCAATGAAAGGAGGTGTTATGGCGGGCACGGGCAAAAGGAAAGAAGAGGTCATGACGTTTAAAGTTGATGGGGAGTTAGCTGAGGCTCTTGCGGGAATACGCAACAAGTCAGATTTCATCCGGCAGGCGGTGCTAAGCGCTTTGGGAAACACCTGTCCTGTATGTAATGGCACGGGGACGCTGACGGTTTCGCAGATGCGTCACTGGAAGGAGTTTGAGACTCATCACCACGTGGGGCTATGCCAGGATTGTCATGAGGCTCGTGTAGTATGCGACCACGAGGTGGCTACCAATTGAGGCCGTCCTGCAACCTCCAGGCCGCCATTGCATGCGCTACAGATGGAGTATCAGTTTTTGAACTGCGCTACATGTAGCTTTGCAGACGGCCTCGATTCAGAGGGATTAAGGTTGCGGGACAGAGTGAATCAATGTTCACAGTTTTTTGTTACACAAGGAGAGAGTTATGATTAATGTAATGATGAAGAAGTCGATAGTTTTCATTTTCGCGATGTTGCTGGTTTTCTCAGTTGCCGCCGTCTGGGCGGGTGGTACGGACGAAAGCGAGGAGCATCACCATGAAGGTGAGATGACACTGCCGCATATCGATGCGATAGACCTCGGCTCGGAAGAGTCTCTTCGGGTGATCGCGTCCACGAGTATCGTCGGGGACGTTGTGAAGCAGGTGGCGGGTACCGCCGCTAAGGTGGAGGTGCTCATGGGATTGGGGCAGAATCCTCATGCATATGAACCCACCCCCCGCGACATGGCAAAGGTCGAGGACGCCCATGTTGTGTTCGTCAATGGTCTTGACCTTGAAGAAGGGCTGATGGACACAATCGAGAGCGTTGCCGGGACCTACATTGTTCCGGTCTCCGCGGGTATTGCTGTCCTGGGTGGCGCGGATGAACATGAAGAAGAGCACGATGATGAGGATGAGGACGATCACCATCACGTCACCGGAGACCCGCATTTCTGGTTCGATCCCACAAACGTCATCGTCTGGACCAGGAACATCGCCGAAGCACTCAGTGAGGCAGACCCGTCAAACGGCTCAACCTATCAGGCCAATGGTGATGCGTTTGTCGCCGAATTGGAAGCCCTTGATCGTGAAATCCGTCAGCAAGTAGCCGCTATCCCGGTGGATAAACGTAAGCTGGTAGTGGATCATGTTGCGCTGACCTACTTTGCCGACGAGTATGGGTTTGAAATCATAGGTGAGGTGATACCGTCGGTAACGGATCAAACCGAACCTTCGGCCCGGCACATCGCCGAACTTGCGAGGGTTGTGCAAGATGAGGAGGTCGCTGCAATATTCATCGGCGGAACCGCTGGACGAGGACTGAGGAACCTGGTGCATTCAGTTACCAAGGAAGTGAAAAGCGAAATACAAATTGTGGAACTCCTCACCGGCTCCCTGGCGCCGCAAGGCAGCCGCGGAGACTCATATCTGGATTTTGTGCGGTTCAACACAGGGAAAATCGTATCGGCATTAACCCGGTAGGTGGTTTTTTGTGAGATTGCTCCAAAAGCTTAACTATGGCGGAAGCTGCGGCACCCCGGCGGTGCCGGACTCCCCCGCATTGTCCATCAACGCGTTACGCTTTCGTTATCCCGGTTCGGAGACGGATGCGCTCAACAACGTCTCCTTGACGGTCAAACCCGGAGAACGGGTGGCACTGATCGGGCCGAACGGTGCCGGCAAATCGACGCTCTTGAATCTCATTCTGGGAATCGAGACAGGGTATTCCGGAACCATCGAAGTCTACGGCAACCCGGCTCGCAAGTGCCGCCACCGTGTGGCGATCGTACCGCAACGCTCGAGCGTAGACTGGCGTTTCCCCGTTACCGTCCGGCAGGTCGTTATGATGGGCCGCTACGTTCATCTCGGTTGGTTCCGCCGGCCCCGGAAAGAGGATCATGAGCGGGTTGAGTTGGCCCTGGAAACAATGAGCATCACCGATCTTGCGGAGCGGCAGGTCGGTGAGCTTTCCGGTGGGCAACAGCAGCGGGTCATGCTCGCTCGAACACTTGCTCACGATGCTGACCTGCTGTTGCTCGATGAGCCTTTAAACCATGTGGATTTGTCGACCCAGGAGTTGATCTTTCACACTCTTGAGCGTCTTACCGCCGCCGGCAAAGCCGTCATGGTGAGCACCCATGACCTTGGCGTTCTCACGGTCCATTTCACGAGAGCCGTCTTTGTGGATTGCCGGATCATAGCTGATGGAAAAGTTGAAGAGGTGGTCACTCCGGACACAATTGCCAAAGCGTACGGCTTTGAGTTTCACAAGGATTACCTGCCATGATAGATTTTATCTTGCAACCTCTTTCCTACGGCTTCGTGCTTCGGGGCCTCACCGCAGGGATGCTTGCGGCTCTCTCATGCGCAGTGCTCAGTGCTTTTGTTGTATGGCGGGGAATGGCTTTCGTCGGCGACGCTCTGGCACACGCCATACTACCGGGCATTGTGGTTGCGTACGTTCTTGGCTTCAGCCTCTTTTTTGGCGCTCTTGGGGCTGCGGTGACGGCGGTACTGCTTATCGGTTTGATTTCCGGCCAGAGACGCTTGAAAGAAGATACAGCTATCGGCATTGTTTTCTCCGGTTTCTTTGCCCTGGGAGTTCTCTTTATGAGCCGGATCACCACCTATCAGGATCTGAGTCACATTCTTTTTGGAAATATCCTGGGAGTGGGGCCATCCGAAGTGGCCATCATGTCGGTTGTCGTAGCGATAACTGTCGCTGTTATAGTCCTTTCCTATAAGGAATTGCTGGCTACCTCCTTTGACCCGGCCCACTCCGTGGCGATCGGTTTGTCACCAGTGGCAATACGGTACCTGCTCCTTTTTCTGCTCGCCTTGACGACAGTAGTAGCTATACAGACAATCGGGGTAATTCTCGTGCTCTCATTACTGGTGACTCCCGGAGCGGCGGCTTCCATGATTTCAAAACGACTCAGGAGTATTATCATTCTCGCCATAATAATGTCTCTTGTGGCTACGGTTATCGGTTTCTATATTTCTTATTATGCCGATGTCGCGTCCGGGCCCGCGATTGTCCTTACATTGACCCTGTTTTTTCTTATCGCCTTCATGTGGTCTCAGGTCAGAGGTTACCTTCGGCGCGCTGCGGGCCGAAGGGCGGCGTGATCATTTAGGGCCGGCATCTGGCGATGTCAAAGTGATAGTTTTTTGAGATGCCGTAAGAAAACACCGGTCTGCCTCGTCAAAGAAGCAGAGAAAGGAGGCAGCCATGAAAATCTGGACTATCGGTCTTCTCATAGCCGGGGTAGTTGCATTCACGGCGTATGCGCAAGTAAAAACTCTCGATGACGGGACCAAGTACCTGGTTCATCCTGACAAGATTCGCCGTGGCGGGCCGCCGAAGGACGGTATCCCTTCAATCGACAACCCAAAATACATCTCCTTGGAAGAGGCGGATGAATGGATCGCGGATAACGAGCTTGTGTTGGCTATCGATTACAATGGGGTGAAGAGAGTCTACCCTCTGCAGATTCTCGTGTGGCATGAAATCGTAAACGACACCATTGCCGGGGATCCGCTTCTGATCACCTACTGCCCGCTGTGCGGTTCCGGAATCGCTTTCAAAAGAACCATAAACGGCCGGGAAGTGGAGTTTGGCACTTCCGGAAAGCTCTACAATTCAAACCTCATCATGTATGACAGGTTGACGGATACCTACTGGACCCAAATAGACGGCCTGGCGGTTCTCGGCGAGTTGACCGGCACCGAGCTCACTCCCGTTTCCATCGATACGGTCTCCTGGCGCGAGTGGAAGAGCGTACATCCTGATTCGGAAGTCTTGAGCCGCGATACCGGATATTCCCGCCAGTACGGACGTGATCCTTACGGCAACTACTATGAAAACAGCTTCTTGATGTTTCCTGTGGAGAATGAGGACGATCGCATTCATCCAAAAACCGTTGTTTTTGGGATTGAAGTGAATGGCGTCTACAAGGCCTACCGGGAAGATGATCTGAAGGAGGTTGGGCGCATCGAGGACGAAGTGAACGGCAGAAGCCTCCTGATTACCCGGGACGAGGCGGGAGTCGTGAAGATCGTCGATACCGATTCCGGTGAGGAAGTCATCAAGGAGAGAGACTTCTGGTTTGCCTGGTACGCATTCCATCCTGATACGCTTCTTTACGGAGGCTAACGCCACGAAGTCCACTGTTGGAGAAAACGTCACAAAGGAGGCTTGGATGATTCGAAATGTGAGAATCGCATGCGCAACATTTTTGATTCTGATAATGGGATTGCTCGCCAATCTTTCGTCCACCTTTCTGCTTGGTCTCTT
Organism: uncultured Spirochaetales bacterium; assembly: GCA_964536145.1. Classification (GTDB taxonomy): domain Bacteria; phylum Spirochaetota; class Spirochaetia; order ARS1246; family ARS1246; genus JAFGHN01. The sequence goes on from CAZHXC010000247.1 coordinate 5,601, forward strand.
GCCCCCCCTGACCGCGGTGTGCGTCATACCGCGGTACCCGGGGTTTGTTTCCTTCCTGGCGGTCAGGCTCTCTGACGATGCTCCGGGGAGGAAACAGCCGTTTATCCTGGGTTTGCTGGTGGCCGGCGAATGGGCTGCGGCGTCATTTCTCCAGCAGGTGATGTCCCGCCCCACCTATTCGCTGTATACCGTCCAGCGGTTTCGCCCTTTCAATTTCGACTCATACAGGGCGGAGTCAGCTTTC
>CAZHXC010000248.1:0-5819 GCA_964536145.1 uncultured Spirochaetales bacterium
CAACGCCCACAACCGAAAGGTTTTGCACCGTTGTCTTTGCACCACCCATCCGTCCGGCCATTTTGCTTCCCTTCTGCACCTTTGAAGGCGAGGCGGCCATACCCGTCGATCCGGGCGCCCGGTGGAACTTGGAACCGTGGGTTTTCCGCCCTCCGCCAAAATTGTGCCTTTTGATTACACCCTGGTAACCCTTTCCTTTGGAGGTACCGATAACATCCACATAGCCGGCCCCGCTGAAAAGTTCGACACCGAGCTTCTGACCCACTTCAAAATCAACATCAAAGTCCCGAACTTCGTAGAGGTGTTTTTGCGGCTTCACGCCACCGGTAAACTGCCCGGCGTACGGCTTGGTCACCCGGCTCTCCTTCATCTCGACAGATCCAAGCAGACACGCGGAGTATCCGTCACGTTCAGGCGAACGCTCACCCACTACGAAATTATCTTCAAATTTTATGACCGAAACGGGAGTAAGAATCCCATTTTCATCAAACACCTGGGTCATTCCGATTTTTCTGCCAATTAACCCTACCATCTGCATACCCTAAAGCCTTCTTGAGCTACAAACCGCACACCTATCTGCCGTTTGAGCCGCGGTCTGTAGTGAAACACCAATCGTGCAACGCTTATTGCGCTACTGCTTGATCTCAACATCCACGCCTGCGGGAAGCTCGAGCCGCATCAACGCATCCATAACCGCGGAAGAAGGATTGATTATATCGATCAACCGCTTGTGCGTCCGCATCTCAAACTGCTCGCGGGCTTTTTTGTTGACATGGGGAGACCTGAGCACCGTGTACTTATTCACTCGCGTCGGAAGAGGAATGGGGCCCGCAACCTGTGCACCGGCCTTCTCCACCGTCTGAGCAATTGCCTTAGAGCTCTGGTCTATAAGCTCTATATCGAAGCCCCGGAGCCTCACCCGGATTCTGTCGCTGGCCATGTTCCCTCCGTTAAAAAGAGAGTCCCGTTACTCGCAATAAGCAACGGGACCTACATCCGTTTACTCGATTATTTCGGTCACCTGACCGCTTGCGACGGTTCTACCGCCTTCCCTAATAGCAAAGCGAAGTCCCTGTTCCATCGCCACCGGGTGAATGAGCTCGACGGTGATCTCGGTATTATCGCCGGGCATGACCATCTGCTTGTCTTCCGGAAGCTGGACCGTTCCGGTGATATCGGTGGTTTGAAAATAGAACTGGGGCCTGTAACCGTTGAAGAACGGCGAGTGGCGCCCTCCCTCAGCCTGCGTGAGGCAATATACCGTCCCCTTGAACTTCATGTGAGGAGTGATGCTGCCGGGCTTTGCAAGAACCTGTCCACGCTGCACCGCATCCTTGTCGATACCGCGAAGAAGCGCGCCAATATTGTCACCCGCTTCCCCCTGATCGAGCAGCTTGTTGAACATCTCCACACCGGTACAAACCGTCTTCTGCGTTTCCTTGATACCAACGATCTCAATCTCGTCACCCACCTTGACAACGCCACGGTCGATTCTGCCGGTAACAACGGTACCTCGTCCCTGGATCGAGAAAATATCTTCAATGTGCATGAGAAACGGCTGGTCAACCGCTCTTTCAGGTACCGGGAAGTACTCATCCATAACTTTCAGAAGCTCTACAACAGGTGCAATCTTCTCCTCATCATCCGGATTTTCCATCGCCTGGAAAGCCGATCCCTTGACGATGGGAATCTCGTCACCGTTAAAGCCATATTCGTTCAAGACTTCTCGAACCTCTTCTTCCACAAGCTCGATCAGCTCTTCATCATCCACCTGATCGGTCTTGTTCAGGAAGACGACAATGGCAGGCACGCCTACCTGACGGGCGAGCAGAATGTGCTCTCTCGTTTGCGGCATCACCGAGTCCGGGGCCGAAACGACAAGAACCGCTCCGTCCATCTGTGCAGCACCGGTGATCATATTCTTGATGTAGTCCGCGTGTCCCGGGCAGTCTACATGGGCATAATGTCGATTTTCAGTCTGATATTCGACATGCCGGGTGTTAATCGTTATACCCCGCGCCTTTTCTTCTGGAGCATTATCGATCTCGTCGTAACTCATGATCTTATCACCATATAGCTTTGCGCAATACATGGTGATCGCCGCGGTGAGAGTTGTTTTCCCATGGTCGACATGACCAATGGTACCGACGTTAATATGCGGTTTCGTCCTTTCGAACTTTGCTTTGGCCATCACTTCCTCCTTGTGACACTGAATCCCAAAGTTAGATAGTCTTTTCTATGTCCAATCGCCGGCGGTTTACGTTCTCACACCGCAGACGCCATTACCGCACCATACGTGCGGAACTAAACCAGAGCTGTTTGGTGGTGTTGTAGACGCCAAATCGGCGTGCGCCCACCATTGTTCCAATGCCGGGCTCCCAGACACGCACCACCTAGCCATCAACACCCGCAGCAGATAACACCGCGCGGACATGACGACCGGTTTGGCCGCAAATCTTCAAGCGAAGAATGCTTATCTTACTAAATACCCGTTAGAATGGCAAGTAGCAACCTGGAAAAAAGCTCTACCAACGATAATGGGAGAATGCTTTGTTCGCTTCGGCCATTCTATGGGTATCTTCTTTCTTCTTGAACGCGGTACCCGTTCCGTTAAAAGCGTCAAGAAGCTCCGAGCCGAGACGGTTTGACATTGACGACCCGGATCTTGCCCGAGCGGCCTGTATAATCCACCTCATTGCCAGCGCTTCCCGCCGTTTGTCCTGAATTTCGACGGGCACCTGGTACGTAGAACCACCAACCCGACGGGATTTCACTTCCACCATAGGCTTCACATTTTCAAGAGCCTTGAGAAAAACGGCCAGCGGTTCTTCGTTTGTCTTTGCTTTCAATGTTTCCATCGCATCGTAGATAATTCCACGAGCAACCATCTTTTTTCCTTGAAGCATCATTCTGTTGATAAACTTTTCAACAACAACGCTTCCGTACATTGGATCAGGAAGGGTTTCTCTTGCCTGTACAACCTGTCTCCTACTCATTTTGCTCCCCCCCTACGCCCTGGGCTTCTTTGTGCCGTATTTGGAACGTCCCTTTTTCCTGTCATCAACGCCCAGGGTATCCTTGGCCCCGCGAACAATATGATACCGAACACCGGGGAGGTCCTTGATCCTTCCACCCCGGATAAGCACAACAGAGTGTTCCTGCAGATTGTGCCCGATACCGGGTATATATGCGTTGGCTTCGATGCCGTTGCTCAAACGCACGCGCGCCACTTTCCGCAGAGCCGAGTTCGGCTTCTTTGGAGTAATCGTAAACACGCGCGTGCAAACACCCCGACGCTGCGGGCAAGCGGTAAGAGCCGGAGACTTCGTCTTCTTGGAAATCTTTTTCCGTCCCTTTCTTACAAGTTGATTTACTGTCGGCATTTCTAAACCTTTCCTTTCATACTACCGCACCATAGGCTGACGCCTATCTGGCGCATGAGCGACGAATCTACCAAGATACTGACGAAATGTCAAGCATCCTCCTGCATTGCAGGCGCGGGTTCGGCGCTTTCGGCTCCGTCCATATCTTCGAACCGGTCCTCTTCCGCACGCTGCTGTTCTTCGAGCCGTCGCTGTTCGATGATCGATTGGACATATACATCGAGATCTTCGCTCTTTTCATCAAACAACTTGACCGATTTATAGAGACGCATGCCGGTGCCGGCGGGTATGAGATGTCCGATAATGACGTTTTCCTTCAACCCGCGAAGGCTGTCGTTGCTGCCGGCGATTGCAGCATTTGTCAGGACCTTTGTGGTCTCCTGGAACGAAGCCGCCGAGATGAATGAGTCGATATTCAACGATGCGCGAGTGATACCGAGAAGCAACGGCCGCGCCACGGCACATTTACCACCCTCCCGCAGAACCTTCAGGTTCTCTTCGTGAAACTTGTACTTATCCACCTGCTGTCCGTAGATAAAGTTGGTATCTCCAACCTGTTCTATTTCCACCTTTCTCATCATCTGCCGGATGATTACACCGATGTGCTTATCGTTGATGCTTACACCCTGCAGCCGGTAGACCTCCTGAATCTCGTTGACCAGGAAGGACTGCAAAGCGTTTTCTCCAAGGATGTCGAGAATATCATGTGGATCGATGTTTCCGTCGCACAGTTGCTCACCGGCCTCAACCTGGTCGCTTTCGCGGACGAGAAGATGTTTGCCCATTGGTACCTGGTGCTTGTATTCGTTTCCGTAGTCATCTTCAATGATGATTACCCTTTTACCTTTTACGATACCCTTGAAATGGACGATTCCACTGATCTGGGCAAGAGTAGCCGCGGATTTTGACCTGCGTGCCTCGAACAGCTCCCCGACCCTGGGCAATCCGCCGGTAATATCCCTGGTTTTCACGCTTTCCTTGAGTATCTTCGCGAGCGTCCTGCCGGCTTTTACCTCGGCCCCGTCTTCCACATTGAGATAGGCGTTTCCGGGCAGATGGTAGATGGCTTGTTGCTCACCGGATGAATCCTCGATGATGATACGCGGCTGCAAACTCTCGAGAGTAAACTCAGTAATCTTCTTTTCTATATTACCGGTATCCTCATTGATCTCTTCCTTGAGGGTCGTACCGAGAATGATGTCGTGAAAACGCACCGTACCGCCAACTTCGGCAATAATCGGTTCTGAAAACGGATCGAATATTGCGAGAGAGTTCTCTTTATCAACGATATCACCTTCGTGGACGGTGATTTCTGAACCGCTTCTGACATCAACCTTCTGCTCCTGCGCAATAAGCACGAGCTCTTTCTCAGCGACGTGTACGTATGCGATTTCTGAAGAGGTGACTTCTTTCTTACCTCTCGCGATGATTGGCTGATCGGCGATAACTTTCTGACCGTCCTCCACGAGAATCTTATCGTTTTTGCGGAGCTTTACACGATCGAGCACCTTGCTCACGATGAGGCTACCTTTCCGCGTGAAAAGCCTGTTACCGCTTTCGAGCTCCACAACGTTTCCGTTGATCTCCTTCACGAGTACCGCGTAACTCAGATAGATCCGGTTTTCCTCGCTCAGCTTTGTGGCGGTACCCCCGATGTGGAAGGTACGCATAGTCAGCTGCGTCCCCGGTTGCCCGATAGATTGTGCGGCAATGATACCGACAGCCTCACCGATGTCCACGGTTCTGTTGCTGGCAAGGTTACGCCCGTAGCATTTACGGCATACGCCGTGTTTCGCCTCACAGGTGAGAACTGTCCTGATCCGGACCCTCTCTATACCCACCTCCTCGAGGTAATCCGCTACTTCATCCGTAACTTCCTCATTGACGTCAACAATGACCTCGCCGGTAATCGGATGCTTTACACGCTCGAGGGTAAACCTTCCGGCAATTCTATCCCGCAGCGATTCGACGATTTCCTCGCCGTCTTTCAACGCCATCCGTTCGATTCCGTTGATTGTACCGCAATCCTCCTCATTGACGACCACATCCTGGGCAATATCCACCAGCCGTCTTGTGAGGTATCCTGCATCAGCAGTCTTCAGAGCCGTGTCTGCGAGCCCTTTCCTGGCACCGTTTGTCGAAATGAAGAACTCGATAATCGAAAGCCCTTCCTTGAAGCTGGAACGAATAGGCAGCTCTATAATCTCACCCGACGGTTTTGCCATCAAACCGCGCATGCCGCCGAGCTGTCGGATCTGTGAACGGCCACCCCTGGCGTTGGAGGCGGCCATCATGTACACCGGATTAAAACCGTCCCTGTCGGCCTTCAACGCACCCATGACCTGACCGGTCAAGTCTTCGTTTGTTTTGCTCCATACCTCCACAACCCGGTTGTACCGTTCTTCCTGGGTGATATGGCCCTGCAGGTACTGATTT
>CAZHXC010000249.1:0-773 GCA_964536145.1 uncultured Spirochaetales bacterium
CTCTTTACATCGGCAAAGCTACAAAGCGGCTCTCCCTCTGGGGCCGGGAGGATCACCCGGACAGATAGTTGATACCGATACGTCTTTTTGCGTAGGCTTGCAGGCGATGAAAATATTTTCTCTCCCGTCCACCATAGAAGCGCTGATCTTCGATATCGACAACACCCTCTATTCCAACCATGATTATGTGCGTTCGCAAACCGAGCATCTCATCCGCCGGTTCGCCGAATGCAAGGGCGTAAGTTATGAGAAGGGTGCGGCGTTGATCGAGGCGGAGAAGCAACGATACGCCACCGCTAACGAAGGCAAGCAGACCTCCCTGGGAAACATCATGCTTGCGTTGGGAGTAAGCCTGGAGGAGAACGCACGGTGGCGGGATGAGTTATTCGAGCCTGAGGACTACCTGAAACCCGATACAGAAACCGTTGATGCGGTGGGGAAGCTTGCTTTACGGTTCGCGCTCGCTGCGGTGACGAATAACACCGTAGCGGTAGGCAGAAGAACCCTGACGGCTCTTGGTTTGAGTGAGTTGATACCGTTCATAGTTGGGCTCGACACCTGCCTCGTGTCCAAGCCGGCTCGCGAACCCTTTCAAACGGCACTGCGGTTTCTGCAGGTACCAACTGAGAAGACGGTGAGCATCGGTGACCGGTACGCCGTAGACATAGAGATCCCGCTTGCCCTGGGCATGGGCGGGATTCTTGTGGAGAGGCTTTCAGACCTGTACGAGCTGCCTGAGCTCCTGAGTAATAGTGATGTGTAGCCTGAAGTGT
>CAZHXC010000249.1:783-5806 GCA_964536145.1 uncultured Spirochaetales bacterium
TGTTCTATATCAGAAGAGATCAGAAGAGATAGTAATGCCACTGTTTCGCCAAGCCTGCGAAACCGCCGGACTTTACCTTGTCGAGATTGTTCTCCCAATTATCGCCGTAATGGGTGAGGATCATCTTCTTCTTTATCTCTTTGGGAAGTTGGACGAGCTCGTCTATTCCCGCGTGCACTCCACCCGTGAAAAACTGACAGTCATGGAATATCATCTCGAGGTCGAACATCTCGTTGAAGGTGAGAACAAGATCGGGATCGTATCTGGTGTCGCTCGTGAACATTACCCGGTCATCGATTATGATACCGCAGCTCCAGAAGGAGCTCTGCCAGCTGTCGGGCTGCTCCGGGATGTGCATCGTCCTAAAGATCTTCAGGTTGATAGATCCTACATTCGCCTCGTGGGTTTCCCGCGGATACCCTTTCAGCCATACGGGTCGTGTTATTTCCCACATATCGCCAAAGGTGAGGACATTCCCCGCATTTTCCTCGTTGTATGCGGACCCTCCTCTGAGTGACATATCCCACAGGAGGTTCTGGTATGTCGGATTTATCACAATGTTCGGTTTTTTACGGACGACGTATCGTCCCATGAGCATGACCTCTTCGAGGCCGCCTATGTGGTCCGCGTGGGAATGGGTGATGAGCCAGTTCCTGACATCCGTCACCGGTACGCCTAACTCGAAGAGCGCCTGTGGCGCCTTGGTGCCGCAATCAATCATCAGGTGATCATCGCCTTTGATCAGGAGGAGATTTGTCTGATAGTGGGTTTTGGAGAAGGCGCTTCCCACACCCACAAAAAAAAGACAGAGTTTCCCGTTATTCTTCAGCGAAAGAGGTTTTTTCTTGAGCTTGCGGCACACCATATCGCATTCACCTCCTGTAGATAAGCTTATGACGTGTATCCAAAATAACCACTCATTCTTCTAAAGAATATCGGCAGAATGGCGGAAGGACGGGCTATTATTCTGTCCAAAACTTGTGTCTGGTGGTGTGTTGGTACACGTCGCCGGGTTTAAGCACCGATTCCGGGAAAGCGGGGATGTTTACCGCGTTGATGTAGGCTTCCGTTTCCAGGCACATTGCGCCGTGTTTTTTGAACGTTACTCCATCCCGGCCGGTGGTGTCTTCCAGAAGATTTGAAGTGTAAAACTGAATGGCAGGCTGGTTGGTATCGATAGACATACAGCGGCCGCTCGAAGGATCTTTTACTGTTGCTGCAGATTCCATTTCACCGTTACCGTTGATGAGAACAAAACAGTGGTCGTATCCACCCGGTTCCGCGAAGTCCTTTCCAACGCGTTTCTCTTGCCTGAAGTCGAAGGGCGTGCCGTCAACCGCAATGAGTCTGCCGGTGGGAAGCAACCTCTCATCCACCTCCAGGTATCTGTCGGCGTTTAGCGTAAGGAGGTGGTCGTAGATGTCATTCCCCGGCCCGGCCAGATTCCAGTAGGTATGATTTGTCAGATTTACGGGTGTGTATTTATCCGTAGTGGCGGAATACTCAAAGGAGAGCGTGTTGTCTTCAGTGAGGATAAAAGAGACCGTCACCTCGAGGTTGCCGGGGTAGTTTTCTTCGCCGTCCGGGCTCCTACGGTGAAACCTGATTTCCCCTCTCTCGGTTTCCGCTTCAACCTCCGCACGCCACATTTTCCGGTTGAAACCGGCCTCACCGCCGTGTAGATGAACCCCGGAGTCATTGCCGGCTAAGGAATATGTTTTACCACCGAGGGAAAAGCCGGGACCGGATATGCGGTTTGCATATCGGCCTATGGTGGCGCCAAAGTAAGGATTCTCACCTTCGTATCCATCAATCGAATCACATCCGAGGGTAATCTCTCCGGGGTTGCCCTTCCGATCCGGAAAAACAACCGATGTGAGGATCGCACCGTAGTCGATAGCGCTGATGGTCAATCCGGAATCGTTACCCAATATAAACCGGGTTACCTTTTCTCCGGTGGACAGTTCGCCGAACGCCTCTTTCCTGATATTCATCTCGTTTTCCTACTCCCGTTCCCCCAGGAGAACTTTCAGTTGTTGTATCTCGTTTACCAACTTGGACCTGTCCAGATTTTGGAAGCGCTTTGGTACCATTCTTCTGCTCGTACATTCGAGAACCGCCACGAGATTTTGCAGGTCAATTTCGTGGGGATAAGCCGGCGGTACGAAATCATCGATTGTCTCCTCGAGATCCCGCTTGGTAATGGTCACACGGTTGTTCATGGCCGCATTGAATTTGGCGCGGATAAGGATAGACTCGATGTCCGCCCCTGAAAACTCGAACTGAAGCTTCTTGAAAAGATCGCTTACGTTCACCCGTTCTATCCTGACTTTCAATTTCTTTATGAGGATACCAAACAGGTCCTCCTTCTCTGCCGAGGTTTCCGGGTAGAAGAGCGCCAGGTGCTCTTCAGCACGCCCTTGCCGCTTCAAATCGATGGGCAGGAGATCCGGCCTGCAGGTAATGAGAAACCAGATGATTTTCCCCCGGTAGGCGGTGTCACCCATAAAGGAAGCTATTTGAGCAAAGATACGGTTGCTCGTGCCTGAATCACCCTCCATGTGACGGTCTCCGAGAAATGCATCGGCCTCATCGATCATAACGCCAACCGGCGCCATCGCCTTGAGGATGTTGAGCGCCTTTTCAAGATTCGCTTCTGTTGTACCCTGCCACTTGGATCTAAAGTTTCTGAACTTGAGGATAGGGATGCCGATTTCCCCGGCAAAAGCTGTGACCATGAAGGATTTCCCGGTTCCCACTGGTCCCGATATGAGGTATCCCATCGGTAGCACATCGAGACGTCCCTGCTTTATTGCCCGTGCTGCGCTCTTGAATCTGTTCTTCACGAACTGGTGTCCCGATACATAGGAAAGATCGTGTTCGGACTCGATAAACTCGAGAATACCCGCCGCTTCGTTCTCGATTATTTCTTTCTTCCGCTGCCGGAGATAGTTGAGGCTGATCGGCTTGTTTTCCTGAAATGATTCGGCGGCAATTTGATTGAGGTTTATCAGATTCAGGCCGCTGGTAATCTTGGCCATCTGGGCTGCGTTTAGCCGGGTCTCGAGGAGGAGCGACCGCTTCCTCTCGAGGAACTCCAGAAAGCTCAGGCGGGTGCTTTCATCGGGTATCGGTATATTTGTCTTGATGGTGGTGGGCGATTTTACCAGCCGCGGGCTCAAATCGGAGAGGTTTTCTGTGAGCAGCATTACCGAAACATCACCCTGGGTGAAAATAGGATCGTGCGACCATCTGTTCAACGTGACAAGCGCGTACCTGTCCTCTTCGCTCAACCGCGATATCTCGGTGTTTGGTACAATCGTTTCAGCATAATCGATGATGAGGACGATGCGTTTTTTCTTTGGGATGTTCATGAGGAAGTATTTCTCGAGATAGGAGAAGGCAACGGTGGTGTCTGAGGAGAGAAACTCTTCGAGCGGTACCTCCGGATACTTCCGTGCCATGGCGGCGAGGTACTCCCGCTGCATCTCCTGCGTGCAGAAATTGACTCCGGAAGACCTGTCAAAGAAAATAATGATATCCCGATTGCCAAACAGCACCTCGGAGATAAACTCCTGGATCCTCACAAAGACAAACTCACCCTCATACATCTTGTTTGGAAGAAAATCACGAATGTTGCCGTTGACTATGTAGAGATTGGCGGTTTTTGAGCAGTACTTGTACGAAAGCTCCTGCGCCCAAAAAGGAAGCACCTTGATAAAGGGCAGGTTTTTGACGATTAGTTGTTCGGCCATGTCCCCTCCCAGGTAGTGGCTCTTTTCAAGAAATTATACGTGTTATCTATTTGAGCGTCAATCTCACGATCAACGCGATCTACGCTCGGCATTGTGGCTGTAGTGTGCACCGGCCAAAAAAGGCCGGCCTCAAACTGGAATAGCAGACTCCGGTATTGTATAGTGTCCCGATGGAGATAACGGCGTATTCCGACGGCGGCTGCTCGGGAAATCCGGGCCCGGGAGGGTGGGCATATGTACTCCTCATCGATGGGGTGCAAAAGACCTGCTCCGGCGGGGATGAGAACACGACAAACAACAGGATGGAGCTGACCGCAGTTATCAACGGCTTGAAAGATGTAGCCGGTCATCCGGTCTGGAGAGAGGCGAGGATACTTTTTCATACCGATTCCCAATACGTGCAGAAGGGGATCACTGAATGGATAAAAAACTGGGAAAAGAACGGCTGGCGGACAAAGGCGAAAAACCCGGTGAAGAATCAACCACTCTGGCGGGAGCTAAAAACTCTTGCCGATCAGCTTTCGGTTGAGTGGCGATGGGTACGGGGCCATTCCGGAGACCCGCTGAACGAGCTCTGCGACAGTATGGTGCAGGCTGAGATTAGAAAATTCGCACATCAATAATCCGATGCAAGGGTGTTCGTTTGCAGAGGGCCGTGGGTTTCCGTGCGGTACGCCAGGCGGCGGTCTGCAGTGAACTGAAGCAAAAGAACGTTTTTTGCCGTCACCGGTTGCAAAGCTATGTCCATATTTTGCTATGCATCAGCCGGATTCGAAGGAAACCTCGTTGAAGTCGAAGTCGACATCAGGAGGGGAATACCCGGTCTTGAAGTTGTCGGTTTACCCGACAGTGCCGTAAAGGAGGCACGTGACAGAGTCCGGGTTGCTGTGCGTAATTCCGGGTTCGCCTTCCCGCGGGAGCGTGTGTTAATCAACCTGTCACCGGCAGACGTGAGAAAAGAGGGCTCAGGGTTCGATCTCCCTATTGCGCTGGCGATTCTGACCGCATCAGGCGAGCTTCCAAAGCCCAAGGCCGATCTGTTGGCTCTCGGGGAACTGCAGCTCTCCGGAAAAATCAGACCGGTGCGCGGCGTGCTTTCGGCTGTGGCGGAGTGCATGAGTCACGGTATCGAGCACTTCTTTGTACCGGATGAGAACAGACGGGAGGCTCGTGCGCTTGGTTACGGCGTTGTCCGCTGCATTCGATCAGCGTGCCAACGAAGGCATGGTGGGCGCGAAGATATTCCTGGCCTACAAGCGGACGTTGTC
>CAZHXC010000250.1:0-4926 GCA_964536145.1 uncultured Spirochaetales bacterium
TGCCCCCGCTCCCACACATCGGGTCGAGAAACACTCCGGCACGGGGACAACAGCGTCCATGACCAGCCGCAACGTATCGGTCTGTTCACCCGGGAGTGCCCGACTGTCCCGGATTTTTTGACGCTAGTTTCCCAGAGATCGAATTTCCTGTTAGTATTGTGTTAAACACAACCAGGAGTAACTTCATTGAGAAAAGGGTCTTCATCAAGCGGGCAAACTGCAAGGCAGGTATTCTCAGGACGGAATCTGTTTCTTCTTATTGCTCTTTCATTGGGACACATGCTCATGCACTGCTTTCAGCAGGGATGGTACATCGTGCTTCCTTCGGTGAAGGCAACCTTTGGCCTTACCGGCATACAGTACGGCGCGATTGAAAGCGCACGATCGGCTGCAAATACCGCGGTGCAGGTACCCTCGGGCGCGCTTGCAGATATCCTGCGCAAGCAGTGGGTTATCGTCGGCGCCGGGGGCCTATTGGGCTTGGGCTTGGCGTATGTCATCTTAGGCTTGGCACCGAGCTATGGGGTGGTCCTCTTGGCCGCGATCCTGATTGGTGTAGCGATAGCTCTCTGGCATCCGCCTGTGCTTTCGGTTTTGTCCTCACGACTTGCGGCCAAACGCGGGCTTGCGATCGCCGTTCACGGTATGGGTGGAAACCTGGGCAACGCCATAGGACCTGCGGTGCTCGGTGTTATCATCGGCGCCATCGCTTGGCAGACCGCCTCGTGGATCCTGGCGTTGCCTTTGATCGCGTTTGCCATCGTCTTTTGGGTAACGCTACGCAAAGAACCGGGCGTAGGAGGAGAGACGGTCAGCGCAAAACAGTACTTTTCATCCGTCGCCGGTCTGCTCAAGAACAAGACGATGCTGATTCTTGTCGTCGCCAACGGCATCCGTGCGTTGGGTACGAGCGCCGTATTCGCGTTTTTTTCTTTGTACTGCGCGGAAGACCTGGGTTTCAGCGAAGCAAAAGTCGGGTTGTTCTATATGCTGCTCATGGCATCGGGGATTGTGTCACAGCCGATTCTCGGGCATATGTCGGACCGGTTCGGACGCCGCGCCGTCCTGGTACCGTCAATCCTGCTCCTCGGTTTTTTCGTGTTTCTGATTATTATTTCAGGTTCCGGTGTGGGGCTTGCGCTCGTGGCGGTCTGCATCGGGCTTTTTATCTACGCTATTGGCGCGATCACGCAGGCGGCGGCCATGGACGCGACGCCCGCTACCACCGGTGGTACAACCATAGCGCTGTTGATGGGAAGTTCGGCATTGTTGATGATCCCGTCACCCACCATCGCCGGCTGGATATCTCAAAGCTTTGGCACCCCCATGGTGTTTGTATACGCGGGATCGGCCTTCGTGGTATCGGCACTTGTCCTCTTCTTGCTGCCGAAAGACCGCAAAGATGCAGCTGAAGACCGGAGTGTTGAGAGCCACTAGCGTCTGACCACCGTCGGCGGCATCAACGCAGCACCAGTTCCATAGGAGAGAGGTGTGTCTACGGTGTCGTCTGGAAACCGGCTCTATGTACCCCCGGGTGCTAAGAAAGACAAGCTTCATGGATAGAATTCCGTCACGAATCATCCTTTGCGCTCCGCCCGGGCGTAACGGCGCGACTGCGCAACGGTTTGCCGGGTTTTTTTATTGTGCGCCGTCGCTGAAGACCTCTTTCAGGCGCCGTTCGGCCTTTGTGATGTCTTCTATAACGGTTTTCATCTGTCCGGCGGCGTCCTGGATACCGCTCAAGACCTCATTGATGCTGTCGGAGAGGTTTTTCATTTCGTCGGTAATTACGGCAAAGGATTTTCCGTCTTGACCGAGACGTGCGGCTTCCACCGTCGCGTTGAGGCTCGTCATGTGAAGAGACTTATTAATCTGCCGGACATCACGGATCGAGCTGTCAATGTTGTCGATAATCGCGTTCATCTGCTTTGTGAGGTTGATAAAATCGTCGGATATTTGGATGGCGTTTTCCGCGTTATCCTTTTGCCTGTCTTCAAGTGTTTGGCAAAGCATACGCGCCGCGCCGGCGGTCATAATTTCCTGGTGCGGTTGTTTCATAGCAAGTACGGATTCCCGCACGTTGCTGTTCCCCGTGAGCTCTACGATAATATCCACCGAAGAGTCGCCTATGTACTTCTCCTGGTCACTTCCGGTAGGAATATCGTGCTCCCGGGCATACTTCATTCCGGGAGCGTCATTGTTTGGATCCACCACCGCTTCAATTTTCAGACTGGTTGTCTTGAGAAAATAGTTGATGAGCGTTCTGGCCGCGTTCCCGCCGCCGATGATGATTGCACGCATGGGGTTTTATGATGGGAAATTGATCTGGGCTTGTCAACAAGCTTCCTGCCGTGCTGGCTTTGCCGTGCGACGCGCCTCAACTCGCAGTCCGTAAACTGATGGAGCAATAACCGATATTTCGTTACACTTTGCGACGCGGAAGGATTTGATATGAGCAAGACAAACGCGATACGATTGCTTGAAAGCCAGGGGATTTCATTTGAAACAGTTTCCTACGAAATCGATGAGGAAGATTTTTCAGGTGAGACGGTGGCGCGGAAGATAGATGCGAATCCGGATACGGTGTTCAAAACTCTCGTGTGCATCGGGGACAAAACCGGCCATGTCGTTTTTTGTATTCCCGTTACAACGGATCTCGATCTCAAAAAGGCGGCCGTCTCGAGCGGGAACAAAAAGGTGGAGATGATAAAGGTGAAGGATCTTTTATCACTAACCGGCTATGTCCGCGGCGGATGCTCGCCGGTGGGAATGAAAAAAATCTTTCCTACGTACATCGATGAGGCTGCGCAGCTGTTCCCCCATATCTATGTAAGTGCGGGCGTGCGTGGAATGCAAATGAAGCTCAGTCCCGAGGATTTGGCAGGAGTTGTAGTAGCATCATACGCGGACTTGACATTGGATTGAGCTATCTGAGCGGCGCCGTGCATCGCGCCGGCAGTGTTGGAGGTAACGGTGGCGACGGTTGAATTGCGAGGTATTGGCAAAATCTACCACGGCGGGGTACGCGCCGTTGAAAACGCGAATATTACCGTAAACGACAGAGAGTTCACTGTTCTCGTTGGCCCGTCAGGGTGCGGAAAGACCACAACTCTCAGAATGGTGGCAGGACTCGAGGAGATCACCGAAGGTGAGTTGTATATCGATGGGAAGCTGGTAAACGATCTTGCTCCAAAAAACCGGGACATCGCCATGGTGTTCCAGAATTACGCGCTTTACCCGCACATGAGCGTGTACGACAACATGGCGTTCGGTCTGAAAATTCGGAAATTCCCAAAGGCTGAAATCCACGCCCGGGTGAAGGAAGCCGCGCGGATCCTGGACATTGAGGAGCTCTTGGACAGAAAGCCTGGGGCCTTATCCGGTGGCGAGCGGCAGCGCGTGGCGGTCGGCAGGGCAATAGTCAGAAAACCGAAGGTGTTTCTCTTTGATGAGCCCCTTTCGAATCTGGACGCAAAGCTCAGAGTGCAGATGCGAACCGAGATTTCCGGACTTCACCGGAAGCTCGAGGCCACCATGATCTATGTTACCCATGATCAGGTGGAAGCGATGACAATGGCGGACAAGATAGTCGTCATGAAGGCGGGGTTGGTGCAGCAGATAGGATCTCCTCTCGAGCTGTACAATCAACCGGCAAACAGGTTTGTTGGCGGTTTCATCGGATCACCTCCAATGAACTTCATGTATGTCACCATCAAACAGGAGGGGGGAAAGATCATTGCAGATGAGAACGGAAATCGGTTTGAGGTAACCGGTGGAAACGCTGCAAGCCTCAAACCATATGCCGGCAGGGAGGTCATCTTTGGTGTACGTCCGGAAGACCTGGTGTATCAGGAGGCCGGCTCGACGGGCAAATCGTTCAGGTCGACCGTAGCATTGATAGAACCTTTGGGAGCGGAGATCCACCTTTACCTCGATACCGGCAGACATTCGATTATTGCGAGAGTGCCGCCGCGGCACGATTTTCGGGTGGGTGACGAGGTGTTTTTTGAAGCCGACATGAGTAAGGTCACCTTCTTTGACCGCGAGAGCGAAAACGCCATTCCTGTAGAGCAAGTTTGAAGGAAGCCCGCTGTGGCGATGTCCTTTGACGGAGCGAGCCCCGGTGCTCTATTCTTTCTCTTATGCAGAAGCGAGCCGACAGAGCAGAAAATCATGGATCACAACTGGCAGTCCTTTTTCGCGACACGGTCCTGGCCGCAGGCGGCATCTGGTTCTTTGAGTTCTTCCTGGACTACACGTTTCCGGAAAGCGAGAACCTTCTCCTGTACTTTGTTGCCGTTCCAATCATCTGGTCCACTCTGATTCATATCTGGACCGCAACAAGTTACAGAGAGCAGCGTTCGCGGCTCATGGTGTGGTTCACTCACCTCATAGCGATGCTTCTTCTTCTCTCCACGGTCTTTCTCATCAGCGCAACACTCAATACAATTGCCCATGCTCTGAACGCTTTGGGGAGCGTACTCTTCCATTTTGTGGGCTGGACCGTAGTTCTTTCATTGATCTACTACGATGTGGTGGACGTGGACCGGTAACGCCATTGTGCGACGGCCCGCATCTGCGGCACTCTTGACCTTGCACTGGCGCTCAAGAACGTTTCCCCGGTGCTATCCAAAGTAGTTCGGCTCGATGAGACCCGGGCTCAATGAGCCCTTTGCGATAGCCGTCAACAACGCGTTGACTCACAAGATACTCGAAAATGCCCGCAGGGCCCAGGGAACGGAGAATGAGTATCTTAACGCAGAACTGCGGGGCAACCGGGAAATCGTGTGGGAGGGACCGAAGAGCGGATATACGCGCTCTGGTACAACATTTCATAGAGCAAAAGTCCTTTGACATGGGTATTACATCGCCGCCGCCGATTGCTCGGGGCACGATGGAGCGCATTCAGCCTGTACCGACGGCCGC
>CAZHXC010000250.1:4936-5802 GCA_964536145.1 uncultured Spirochaetales bacterium
TAGGGGAGGAGCGCGGCGATAGCGATGAGCTTGTAGCGGGCGGGGCGCTGGTTCTTTGGATCCCACTCATACAGTAGCCCTGAGCAGAGAAATGCAAGCACCGCTCCAACTGCGAGCACGACGGCGGAGATCCACCAGCCATCAACCTGCCGGAAGACTCGCATCGCTTGGGTTGCGGGCCAGATAAGTGCGACCCGGTCCAGACCGGCCGGAAGGATATCCGGGGGAGTCATCAATCCCCCCAGCAGGATAGAGGGGATGTAGATCGCCTGAGCGATCAGGATGGATGCGCGTGAGGAGTTCGAAACGACCGCGACCAGCGTGCCGAGTCCCGCCATCGCCATGGCCGAGATCAGCCAGCCGAATACAAATATCCCGGCGTTTTGCGGTAATTCCGCGGAGAGAACAAGCGAAGAGAAGACGATTATGATGCCTGTCACGGCAGCCATGTGAATGAGGTTTGCAAAGACGGGCATGACCATCGATGTCCAACCCGGTACTCCGTTGATACGATAGCTCCGCAGCACCCCCGTCTCCCGCAGGCTTACGATGGAAGAGGGAAGCCCGAGGAGGAAACAAGACATGACGGCAAAGAGCGACATCGCCGGAATCATGTATCCTTTGAAATCCGGGTTGATTCCGCTCATCAGTGTCCCTGCGAGCGCGAGGAAGAGCAGAGGAAAGAGATAGTTGAACAGCATCAGGCTCCTGTCTCTGATGCCGGTGCGAAACTCGTAGATAAAATGATAGAGATAGGCGTTCATGATCGGTTTCCTCCGATGATTTCCAGAAATCGTTCTTCCAGTGTGGGGCGCTCCACGCGCAAATCGATTATTGCCTCGTCGTTTTTTTCGATCCAACTGATG
>CAZHXC010000251.1:0-5784 GCA_964536145.1 uncultured Spirochaetales bacterium
CGTGATCCCGCTCGTATTTATGACTAACGCCGGGATGGGCGTTTATTCGAGGTATCATCCTACCGAGCCGCTCATTTGGTATGCGAACGGCTACGAGGCTCGACTGGAATCCCAGCCGCTTTCCGTCCAATATGGCGGAAATCTCCCGCAGATACCCATCCTGTTGAAGACGCTTCAGTTCGTTGATCACTCCATCTTCCCGCATTCCACACCGGCTTCCCAAAGCTGCGAAAGGTTTTGGAACCAGGGGAAGATCATCTTGAATAACCTCGAGCAATGTTTCCTTTCCTTCCATGATATCTACCGTTCCGGCGGCTCATAGATGCAGTACGGCTCTTCGGCGAGGTAGCTGCCTGTTTTAGCATATGCCCTGGCCCGGCAGCCTCCGCATACGCGTTGATACTTGCAGATACCGCATTTACCCTCGTAGTTGGCAGGATCCCGCACGGCCTGATAGAGCGGCGAATGGTCCCAAATTTGGGCGAAATCAAAGTCGGCTTTGCGGATATCGCCGGCAGGCACATCGAGAAAACCGCATATCTGTGCCGTGCCCGTGTGCGACAAGAATGCAAAACCTTGCCCACCCAGGCATCCCCGAGTCATGGCATCCAGACCGTGTGTCTTTGGTGTGACAGTTCGCCCCGCCGCCAGTTCCCGCCGCCTCAGCACACGGTAGTAGTGGGGCGCGCAGGTGGGCTTAAACTGGATCGGAGATGTACGGCTCTGCTCGTATAACCAGTGGAGTACACGTTCGTATTCAGATGGATCGATTTCCAACTCGGTAAGCGAGCTGCCACGCCCGGTTGGAACGAGAAGGAAGGGATGAAACCCGACCGCACCGATCTCCACCGCCAGGTCGTGAATTGCGCCGATTTGATCTACATTTAGCCGCGTGATCGTTGTATTGACCTGAAACTCAAGGCCGACTGCTTTGGATACCCGCGCAGCTTCTATAACCGAGTCAAACGCGCCGTTGACACCGCGAAACCGATCGTGGGTTTTTGCGTCGGCTCCGTCAATGCTCAAGCTTATTCTCATAATTCCTGAATCAACAAGCCGTCGTGCGGATTCGCCGTTCAGTAACATGCCGCACGGCGCCATGACCATGCGAAGTCCTATATCGGTCCCGTACCGCGCTAGTTGGTATATATCGCTCCGGGACATCGGCTCTCCGCCGGTGAGAATTACGATTGGCTTCCCCATGCCTGAGAGCCCGTCAAGGACCCTCAGACACTCATCGGTTGAGAGCTCACCTGAATCTCGGCGGAGGCACGGCAATGGGTACACTTCAACGGGCAGCTCCTGGTGACCTCCCAGGCGATAAGTCTCAGGGGCTTCTTTTGATCGTGTTGGGGCGCATGTATCTGCGGCTGCCCATGCCGGTGTTCCCGGTTGCTCATTTCAGTAACGCCGCCGCTTCTTTTGCGTGATAGGTAATAATGATATCCGCTCCGGCGCGCTTGATGCCGTACAGGACTTCCATCATAACGCTCGTCCTGTCGAGCCATCCTCGTTCTGAAGCCGCACATACACAGGAGAACTCACCGGAAACGTTGTACGCCGCCAGCGGAACATCAAACCGCTCCCGCACGCGTCGAATAACGTCCAGATAGGCGAGGGCGGGCTTCACCATCACCATATCCGCACCTTCATTGATGTCGAGCTCGACTTCTCTCAACGCTTCACGAGCGTTTCGATAGTCCATTTGATACGACTTTCTGTCGCCGAACTGTGGCGCCGATTCCGCCGCTTCACGAAACGGCCCATAGAATGCCGAGCTATACTTTGCCGCGTAGGAAAGCAGGCTTATATCGTCAAAGTCCGCTTTATCAAGGGCGGTGCGGATAGCTCCTATTCGACCGTCCATCATGTCCGATGGTGCTATCACGTCCGCTCCCGCATGTGCCAGTGAGACTGATTGCTTTGCGAGAAGCTCAACAGTGGCATCGTTGTCAACAACGCCGTTCCTCACGACACCGCAGTGTCCGTGGCTGGTGTATTCGCAAAAACAGACATCGGCAATCACGAGAAGCTCCGGGAGCTTTGACTTGATGGCTCTGATAGCCTGTTGAACGATACCATCATCAGAAAGCGCTTCAGACCCAATTTCGTCTTTAACTTTGGGGATACCAAACAGCAGCACGGCGGGAATCCCCAGGTCACGGACGGTCAGACACTCATCTACAGCAACGTCGACGGACATTTGATAATTCCCCGGCATGGAGGAAATCTCCTGTTTTACACCGAAGCCATGACACACAAAGAGGGGAAAGACCAAGTCTTCCCGCCGGAGCACCGTTTCAGCAACCACATTCCGAATCACCTCGTTCTTTCTGAGCCTTCGCATACGTAAGTTCGGATACATCATCAACTCCTCACGGTTTTGGTGATACCAATTTCTGAATCTGTTAGATAGCAGGCAGGGTCGGCCGCCCACAAGTCACCGGTAAGCGCCTCCGCCCGTACACGGAAGTTCCCGCCACACAAATCAAGATACCTGCACTGTGCGCATCTGCCCTTCACATAGAGTTTTTTTGCCTTGAGCTTTGGCATAATCGGATGGTCACCATCGGTCCATATCTCGCTGAACTTTCGTTCTCTCACATTGCCAAAGCTATAGTGTCTCCAGAACTGATCCGCGTAGACTTCGCCGTCCCAGCTCACGCATCCAATGCCGTGCCCCGAGCTGTTTCCGCCGTTCATCTTCAAAAGCTCAAATACTTGCTCAGCGCGGTCCGGATCCTCTTTCAGAAGTCGCAGGTAGAGGTATACTCCGTCGGCGTGATTATCAACGGTCAATACCTCTTTTGATAAACCGTCATTGAATAATGACCGTGTTTCATTGATGATGAGATCGACAACCTGCCTTGTTTCCCGGTGTCCAAGATCCTCCTGCACAAGCTTACTTCCCCGCCCGGCATACACGAGGTGGTAAAAACAGACCCGTGGGATGTCCTCGTCTCTCAGCAGTTGAAAAATTCCCCGTATGTCATGCGTGTTTCTTTTGTTTATCGTAAAGCGCAGGCCTACCTTGATCCCGGCCTTTTTGCAGTTTCTCAGACCCTCGAGAGCTTGGTCGAAAGCGCCGGAAAGCCCGCGGAACTTGTCGTGGGTTTCACGCAACCCGTCAAGACTGATACCGACATAGGATAAGTCCATTTCCGTCAATTCCGACGCTACCTCATCAGTGATGAGGGTGCCGTTTGTCGAGAGTACCGCTCGTATCTTTTTCGCCCTGGCATATCGTACCAATTCCAGGATATCCGGGCGCATCAACGGTTCGCCACCGGAAAAAAGTAATACCGGCGCCCCGAACACCGCGAGATCATCGATGAGCTCTTTGCCCTCCGCGGTTGAGAGCTCTCCGGAGTATTTCATGTCTCGGGAATGCGAATAGCAGTGTACGCACTTTAAATTACATCTTCTGCCCACATTCCAGACAACAACCGGCTTCTTGTCCTGCGAAAATTGCAGCAAGTGAGACGGCAGCTCGTGAGATTTTCTGCCATAGCGGAGCGGGTCCGATGCTTCAACCGCCCCGCAATACAGTTTTGATATGCCGATCATATGGATCCTCTCGTATTCATGAAGTACTCCTCCACCGAGTGAACCAGGCTTGCAATTGAGGGCTCATCGGCCTCCACAACAATGCTTATTCCTTCATCACTCGCAGTGTTAGTCGTCACCGGACCTATACTTGCTCCGGCTATCGAGGCGAGCTCATTCTCACGTCCGGCCGATCTCATGCCTGCGGCAAAATTCGTAACCGTTGAAGAACTCGTAAAGGTCACAAGGTCCGGCTTTAGGTCTGAAGTTAATTGCTCCGGTAACTCGGATACGGCGGTTATGTAAGCGATGGTCCGATCTACCTCGGCGCCGAGTACCTGAAGCCCGTCTGTAAGCGTCCGTCCGCTTAAGTTGGAGCAGGGAAATAGAAAACGTTCACCGGATAACATGATCTTTTGTGCTTCAAACGCCGTAAGCAGGCCGTCAGCGGTCTGTCGGGCGGGGGTTAGATCTGCTCGAATCCCGTAGGTGAGCAATGCTGAGGCGGTCGCATCTCCAACGACGGCACATTTAACGCCTGCCAATAGACGAGAATCAAACCCCAACGCTTGAAGACGCTCAAAAAGCGCCTGCACTGCGTTTTGCGAAGTCAATACAACCCAGGAATACTCCTGTATTCTGCCTATCGCCGAATCCAGCTCATCGTATGACTCCGGCGGGCGTATATCGATAGTTGGTGCTTCTATGACCGCGGCGCCACGAGATTCCAACAGTTGGGTTAACTCGGAAGCTTGGGCTCTACTGCGGGTAACGACAATGCGTTTGCCAAAGAGCGGTCGATTGTCAAACCATCTGAGACGATCCCGCAGGCTGATCACCTTTCCTACGAGGAAAATGGCTGGAGGGGCAAACCCCTGTTCGGCGGCACGATCGGCAATTTCATCGAGACGAGCCACCAGGGTGTGCTGGAGGGGAGTGGTTCCCCAACGTATCAGCGCCGCCGGCGTCTCCCCGCTGCGTCCGGTTTCCATGAGCTTCTTCGCGATGGGCCCCACGTTGCGCACGCCCATGTAGAAAGCAAGCGTAGATCCCGTCGGAGCGAGAGCGGTCCAATCGAGATCTTCCTTTACTTTCGATGGATCTTCGTGTCCGGTAACAAACAGCGCGGAGGTTGCCACACCGCGGTGGGTGAGCGGCACTCCTGCGTATGCCGGGGCCGCTATTCCCGATGTGACGCCCGGAACCACTTCAAAAGGAACTCCGGCAGCCTGGAGCTCCAGCGCTTCTTCACCACCACGGCCAAAGACGAATGGATCACCACCTTTTAGACGCACCACGCAACTATGCTTTGATGACAACTCTATTAAAAGGCGGTTGATATCTTCCTGCCGCATGGTGTGATGTCCGGCTTGTTTGCCGACATACACGAGCTCGGCGCTTGCCTTCGCCTCCCGCAGCACTCTTTCGTCAACGAGATAGTCGTAGACTATTACATCAGCGCTTCTGATAAGCTCGAGACATCGAACCGTACACAGCCCCGGGTCACCGGGGCCCGCTCCAACGAGGTAAACCGTACCTTTTTTAGACACTATTGATCTCCCGAAGTATCGTTGCACCGCCTTGCTCGAGAAGCTCGGAGGCGAGTGCTTGAGCCAGCTTGGCGCACGATTCGACAGGACCGCTTCTGCTGCGGAGAATCACCGTTTTACCGTCAACGCTTCCTATCATTCCGTGGATCTGCATGGAGTTTCCGTCACGAACGCTAAGACAGCCCATGGGTATTCTACATCCACCCCCAATCGCGTCGATAAAGGCCCGCTCGGCTTTTGCCTGCAACATCGTTTCCTCATCGCTAACATTTCGAACGAGCTCGATCATTTCGTGGTCATCAGCTCTTGTTTCGATTGCAATGATTCCCTGGCATGCAGCGGGAAGCAGTGTCGAAGGTTCTATACGCTCGGTAATGCGTTTGGATAGACCCAGCCGGTCGATTCCGCATGAGGCAACTACGATTGCGTCGTACTCACCTTCATCGAGCTTGCGGAGGCGTGTATCAACATTTCCTCTGATATCGCGTACACGCAGTTTCGGATTAAAATGCAGCAGCTGTGATCGCCGGCGAAGAGAAGATGTCCCGACAATTGCCATGTCGGGAAGATCTGCCAAGGAACCGTAAGGAGAGATGAGGGCGTCACGCGGGTCACCTCGATCAAGCACGCCCGCTATGGTAAGCCCGTCCGGAATCTCGGCGGGCATATCCTTGAGACTGTGGACGGC
>CAZHXC010000252.1:0-5779 GCA_964536145.1 uncultured Spirochaetales bacterium
CACCCACGGTTGTGGCTGTGGCCATTGCCGCCGTATTCATTCCCAGAATCGCCATTGTAAGCCGTACCGCAGCCGCATTGGTAAAACAGGAGCCTTACGTCCATGCTGCAATCGCTATCGGCGCAAAACCGGCAAGAATCATCTTTCTGCATATGCTCCCCAACAGCATCGCACCATCTGTTTCGCAGGCTATCGGCTACATTGGCGGCGCGGTAGCTACAGAGTCGATCCTCAGTTACCTGGGTCTTGGAGTACCGCCGCCCTATCCTTCATGGGGACGCATGATCCAGGAAGGCACAAGCCTCTACTTTGAAGCCGCACCATGGCTGGTGATCTTTCCGGGAGTTGCACTGTTTCTCGTAGTTATTTGCTTCTCTTTGTTGGCTGAAGAAATGAAAAGTGCTCTGTCTGCCGGTCAAAGCACTTGAATCTGCCGTTCTTTTGCAGCCGGGGCCCTGAAGCGGCTACTCTTTCTGCTGAGACCGTCGCGAGTTGACGAACCGTGCAAAATCGTTGATGTTCTGCACCACTATCCGGTCAGCAAAGATCTCCACCCTGCGCTGCGACGCGAAATGGTTCAAGACCTCCCGGCATTTTTCCGGAGACATACCGGCCCAGTGGGCAATATCATCGACTGTCGTGCTAAAGGTGCGCTCTCGCGTAGGTTCTTCTCCCTTCGTCGGATTTGCTTCGTCTAACATGAGGAAGACGTCTGCAACCTTTGCCTGTACGTCGTCAAGGGTGAGTATCATAAACCGTCGCTTTTGGTCGTAAATTCGCTTGGCAAGAAGTTTTAGCAATTTGAGTGCTATTTGCGGGTTTCCCATCATCAGCACTTCAAAGTTCTCTCTGTTGAACTCCAGGGCTTTCACGTTATCCGCGGCAATGGCCGATGCGGAGCGGGGAGCTGCATCCAATATCGCCATCTCTCCAAAGATTTCTCCGGGATTAAGATAGTCGATTGTTTTTTCTATGTCATCCATGATCTTTACGATCTGTACCCGGCCGGACTGTATCAGATAAAACGTATCTCCGGGCTCATACTCGCAGAAGATGATGTCCCCCTTTTTGAAGGTGACTGCAAACCTTTCAAACATCGACATATCTAAAGCCATGCTCAACTCCCGGTAAGGTTGCGAAGCGCTTTGCGCGCCTTTCTGTGGACGGGCATATCTTCAGACGCCATTGACAGGATCTTCTTGTAAAAACTTTCGGCTTTCGTTTTCTCGCCCCTTTGCTCGTTGCAGACACCGAGATAATAAAGCGAATCGACAAGCTCCGGATGTTTTGGATATTTCTGAATCATAGTTGTGAAATGCTTCACGCAACCGTCATAGTTCTGCAGCGAATACAGGCACCGACCAATTTCGAAAAGGGACTTTATTCCATATTCGCGGTCACCGGCTGTGTTTACAATTTCCTTGAACTCGTTCATTGCCTCTTCATACTTTTGCTGGCTGAACAGGCTGACCGCGTTGTAATACATCTTTGCACCGTCAGACATCTCTTTTCCCTGAGATGAGCCCTGGGACCGGGACGTGGGCGCCTCAGCCGTTCCCGTTCCCGTCCCTGTTGCTGCACTTTGCGGTGCGGCGGCCGGTTCGGCCCCTGTCGACTGCGTATATCTCTCGGCAACCTGGATGTTCTCGGTAGCTTCTGAGGCATGTTTTCCCGATGGATAGTAGGTAAGGTATCGCCGGAATGCATAAAGCGCCTGACTGTACTTTCTGCTCTTCATATAGTAATTACCTATGCTGTACAATCCCTCTTCCGGATTAACCTGTTCTCCCGTTGAGATGAGATTACGCACCTGCTTGTGTATCCGTCTTAATTGAGTTGAAAACACCTTCAGCATCTTCATGATAATGCGCGTGTTGGCCATAGCGACCTGTTCGAACTCGGGCACGGAGAAAGCTACCATCGCAGAGTCCTGCATCACGAGCGCAGTTTCTTCACGCGGATACTTCCCGAGAGAAGACTTCACGCCAAAAAACTCGCCCGTCCGGATAAGATCCTGCATCTCCTGTCCGGTCTCAATGTCGTTATACTTGAGAACGACCTTCCCGGACTTGAGGATATATATGCGCTCGTTAATATCTCCTTTGAAGTAGACGATGGAATTGGCCTTGTAGTTAGCTGCTTTAGGAGACATGATTCCTCCTCACCCCCTACAACATTATCAGATAAAGCGAACCGGTACAATCAAACAAATGCTCTTCATACCTTGTATCGGCTCATTTTGTATATTTTAAAAAGAATCAAGCCGACTTGTCTATTGCGTACCGCTTACAGTATCATTTCCATCAACTATATGCATTGCGGCGGAACGTAGATGATAGATACCGATCTGATAAAGTCTTATGCCACCGGTATTCTCAAGGGCTATTTGCGGGTGGCGAAATCTGCGGGCTCTCTGCTCGCTGCCCTGCTCATCGTTGCCTGCTTAAGCGCGGTAATAGTCACCCCTCTCTGGTTTCTCGCAACCAGCTACACCGGGGCGTACACGATTGTAGCATTGTGCGGTCTTGGTGTGGCAATTGCCCTGCCGGCAGCGGTGCGGCTTGCGAAAGATCCGGCCGGACGAAAGGCATTTTTCAGGCGAGTTGCTGGATTTTCGGTGTTTGTCCTGCTCGCGGCGTCCCTCTACTTTCTGGTGCTCCTCTACGCCTGGGGACGATTTGTGCCTGCCATCCTACTGTCAATACTATACGTCGCCGTAACCGGGCTGGTGCTCTATGGCAAACGAATCGGCAAGAATTAGGTCATGGATCGCGATTACTCTGCTGTGCTGCGTATGTACCGCTGAACTCAGCGCGCAAGTTAGCGACGAGCGGCGCTTTGCCGGAGAGTATGCGGAGGCCGGACCTGCTGCTTATCCGCAGATCAGGAACCTGGCAAACCGGGATCCGCTGTTTTCTCAATTAGCCGACGATATTGCACTCTCACGGCGGGCGTTTGCCGGAAACGGTGTGCTTCCTCCCCTCACCTTCTACCGGTACAAAGTCAGAGGGGACGAAGATTTGTACACCATTGCAGCCCGGACAAACCTCGGAATAGAAGCAATCGCGACGATTAACGGTTTGGAAGGCCCGGACACCGTCTCCCCGGAAATGGTGCTCATCCTCCCTAATATTCCCGGTGTTTTCACTGCGCTTAACGCGAGAAACGACCTCGAACGGATGACTCTCGCGCTCCGTTATCCACGGCTCGAAGAAGGTGTGCCGGTGGTGGCCGGATCAAAGGCACAGAGAAGCTATATTTTTTTTCCTGATGAAAAGTTCGATTCCATTGAAAGAGCCTTTTTTCTTGGAATTCTCTTCAGATTTCCGCTGCGAGAAGGGTACATCAGTTCGGTCTATGGGATGAGGACACATCCGATCACCGGCATAGAGTGCCTGCACTCGGGTATCGACATAGCTGCACCTCTCGGCAGCGATGTTCTCGCGGCGAGAGGAGGCGTTGTGGTGGAAAAGGGATGGGATCCTGACGGCCTGGGCTCCTATCTGCTGCTGTCTCATGAGGGCGGATACCTCACTCTCTACGGTCATTTGGCATCTATCCATGTAAGCTTGAATCAGGAGGTCAAATCGGGTAGTCTCATAGGTACGGTCGGGATGACCGGGCTTTCCACCGGCCCACACCTCCATTTCGAAGTGAGGAATGAAGGCGGATTGAGAGATCCAATACCGCTGATTCACGGAATCTACGAATGAGAAAAATCGTTCCGGCGTTTCTCTGCTTCCTGATTATCCTTGGCCCGGCGTATACGGAGAGCATCAGAGGAGCGGTAGTTGCCATTATTGATCCCCAAACCAGCGGATCGGAATCCGGGGAGAGCTCGCGGACTGAAACCCGTTCGGGAACCCGTTTCAGCTCCGGAGAGCTCGTGGTTTTACAGCCGGAGTCGTTTAATCCGATGTCGGAGGCATTGGAGATAGAAATCGCCATACCCGAAGCCGTCCGTGACTATCGCGGATCCTATGCGGTGTATCTGTATAAAAAAGTAACCCCTGAACCGGCCTCCGGTGTGAAAAACTACCGGGCAGAAGCAATCAACTTCTATTTGCTTCCACCTTCCTCGCGTTTCAATCTCCATCTGCCTCTGGCTGAAGACTATTCAATACAGGAAAGTTTTGACGTGCTTCTCGTAGACTCCGTGCTCTCTGAAAGTGATTTTCCCCTGGTTCTGACAATCTTGCCGGTGATGAAAGGCATTCCTTCAGCGGTTGCCTCAAGCCATTTTGAAGTCTTTGTCACCTATGCGGCATCATCCTTTGGAGTTCTCAAGCTCGACATCGCTTTCCCTGATGCCGGAGACCTGCCATACACGCTGACCATGGACGGCAAAGCCGTGAGAGTCCACGATTCGGAGTTCGTTTTGAAGCCGGGGCTGCATACTCTGGAGCTCGCCTCGCCGAATTACGTGAACGAGTCGGTTACTTTTTCTGTTGAAGCCGGAGCAAACACGGCTCTACGGCTCGAGCTCGAAAGAAGGTCATCCTGGATGATTGTGGAAGCTCCCGAAGGAACCCGTGTTTTTCTCGATGGCGAGTTGATAGAGATGCCGGGTGCAGACGGTCTCGAGATCGAACCGGGTGAGCACACGGTGGTGTTTAAGATCGGAGATTACTCATTGAGCCAGGCTTTCTCAGTGTTGCCCGGCGCAAAGTGTATCCTATCGGTCGATATGGCAATAGACGTCAAAATCGAATAATTTGGTTGCGTTGGAATGATTTTTATTCTAAATTTACTTATACTAGTAGACGATAAATAAATGTCGGCACATTAATATAGTTCCCCTCCCAGTTTACTATATTTTTTACCGACTTTGGCCGGCTCTTCTGAGCCGGCCGCTTTTTTTTTCTGGAGCGCACCCCGGCAAATCACTGCTGTTGACAATCATCCTATCCGTTCATACTGTATGCTATGGCAATGCCTCGAAACCTTCGCATCTTTCTGGAAATACTGCTAATTGTGTGCGTACTCGTCGCCGTGAGTACCGGAATCGCACTGGGCATCGCTCTCGGATCAACGAGGAATCTCGAAATAACCGGCCGGATTGGCGAAGCACAGCTCGCCCTGCCGTCACAGATACTCGACAGAAACGGTAAGTTGATTACCGAGTACTTTGCCGAAGAGAAAAGAAATATCGTGGCGATCAACGAGATGCCCCGTCATTTGATCTACGCGCTGATTGCGGCGGAGGATAAAAACTTCTTCCACCACAACGGTTTTGATATGTCCGGTTTCATGCGCGCACTCTGGAACAACATCCGCGGCACCTATTTCTCGGGCGCTTCTTCAATTACACAGCAGGTAGCCGGAGAACTGTACGCCGACAGATCTGAAATCACCATCAAACGGAAACTCGTCGAATTGTGGTACGCCTATCAGATGGAGCACAAACTCACCAAGTACCAGATTCTCGAACTATATCTGAACACCGTCTATCTCGGTCACAATACCCACGGTGTGGAGGCGGCATCACAGTTTTACTTTGGGCATTCGGTCCGGGAGCTTTCTCTTGCGGAATCCGCGGTACTTGTGGTCCAGATCAGAAGTCCCGCCAGATACTCGATGATAAATCACCCCAATGCTGCCAAAGACAGACAGCGGATTGTACTCGACCAGATGGTAAAGCAGGGGTATGTGACCGAAGAGGAAGCCGACGCTTCATTCGACCTTTTCTGGGACACCTACGACGTCACCCGTTCTAATACCTCTACGGCCTATTTTGAAAACGAGAGCAAGGCGCCCTACTTCTCAGAGTACGTGCGCC
>CAZHXC010000253.1:0-5760 GCA_964536145.1 uncultured Spirochaetales bacterium
TTTCAGCTTCAGCAATCAGTTCCATCTCAGTAGAAAAAAGCTTTGGTTTGAGCGAGGGCTGAAAGCGTTCGGGATTCCTTTCCGCGGGATCTTCCCCGTGCACGGGATATTCACCTTTCGCATAGATGACGATGCCCGAATAGTTAACCGTTGGTACCCGTTTAAGAAGCACCGGTGGATCATACGGATAGGTGTGGGTAACGAATACCCCGGTGATGTCAGGGTAGAAGGAGTATTCATAGGTCGCGGTCAATTTGCTGAGCGAAGCGTTGAGCCGAATGCTCAGCGGCGTGGAGCTGTTACCGATATCGAGGAGAGCCGTAAGGAGAGAGACATTCCTCTCTACGGTTTCCTTTATCGATCGATAGGAATCGAGGTAGACCCCGTAAAGCGACTCGAGAAATATTCCACCTATTTCTCTACGCAATCGCTCCTCGAACGCGACCCTTGCTTCCCCGGGGGATTTTGAACCGACGATGTCGGCCTCTACTTCAATAATAAGTATCCCTTCCTCCCAGTTTACCGCAGAGGAGGCGTTGAGTTGGTCCTGGGCAAATGCCGCGGCACCTGCGAGAAGCGCGATTATGCAAAATGCCGTAACTGCAGCGTTCTTCATCATTCGCTTTGGTACCGCATGAGTTGCTCATGGTCCGTAACGGGAATGATGAGCTTTGCATTGATTTGCAGAAACCGCGGATGCACTCCCGGGTTATGCTGCAGAATGAGATCAATCGGTACACCGTACTCCCCCGAGAGGGCTGAAAGAGTATCTCCGCGGGCAATAGTGTGAAGGCGAAACCGATCCATTCTGTACACTTCTTCCTGAAGGAACCTGTCTATAACATCGGAATAAACCGCCGGAACCTTCAGATGATACAGGTATTCGATTGGCGGGGTTACATGGCTGTTCAATTCAGCATTCCCGAGGGTGAGAAGCTTGGTGGGGATGCCGGTGCGCTCGGCTAGTAGTTGCAGGTTTATCTGTCCTTTCACAGGAATCCGGCGCCAATTCCACTCACCTCCCGCCGGCAGGGTAATACCATACTTGCCGGCGTTTTCTGCAATATGCGCTATGGCAAGGAACTTGGGGATGTAGTGCCTTGTTTCCACGGGCAACAGGCCGTCTCTCGAAAGCTCCCAGTAATCTTTGCCGGAAGAGTCTTCCAGTATCCTTTTGAGACGGTTGATACCACAGTTATAGGCGGCTATGGCGAGAAGCCAGTCACCGAGCTCCGCTTTGTTATAGGAGAGTTTTTTCAGGCTCGCGATGGTCGACTTCCAGAAATCTTTGCGTTCATCTACCCACTCGTTTACATGAAGGTCATATGGTTCGATGCTGTTGAGCATGAATTGCCACAGACCGGCTGCGCCGGAAGGCGAGACGGCCCGTGGATTACAGCCGGATTCGATTACCGGTAAGTATTTGAGCGCCTCAGGGAGCGAGAACTCGGCGATTCTATCGGAGACGTATTCGTTGTATGCCTCTCCGCGGGCGAGTGCGGATTCAAGCCATCTCTTTTTTTCGCCTGTGGTGAAATACTCGACGTACGCCCTCACCTCCGGATAATGCAGATATGCCGCGGGATCGAGCTCCTCCGAGGCAAAAAGCAGCCACGTTGAGGCGAGGTAGAGAATAACGAGTAGTATCCGTGGGATGGTATGCATTAGTAGGGCTTTTCTCCGAGGTAGATGCCTGCCCACTCCCACTCGCCGTGGATATCCGGGTCGGCCGGAAAATCGACCATCCGGAAATAGAGGTACCAGGTAGGAATACGGTAACCCCAACCGGTGGTTCTCAGATACGCCTCGCGTTCGTTCGAGTCGATGTCCAGTTCGGCGCTCGATCTGATAGTTTTTCCCTGTTCAAAGAAGATAGTGAGGTCGTTCAAGAGCTCGAGTTCCTGTACGGAGTCTATATCCTCCCAGGCACGCACAAAGAAACCCACACCTGATCTGAGAGCGTTCAGCCGCCGGACGTTTTTTCGCCATATTGCGTCTCTGATTATTGTGACAAGGGTGTCCAGGTTTTCATAGGTCCAGTTTTTCCTGGGCATATCGTAGAAGGCCACGGCCGACTTTACTTCTTCACGGGCGTTGGGATTTCCACTGATTGTCGTCTCCGGGTATTTGAGATATTCCTTGAAATGCTGCATTGCCAGGTCCCACTTACCGAGTTCCTCGTAAGTGTGTGCGAGATGATAATACGTTGCGCCTTTATCGATATTGTCCCTGAAGCGTTCGAGGAGTTCCTTGTAGTAATTGACCCGGATCTCGGGATCATCGACCATCGAGACTAGGTTTGTGAGGCAGATGTAGTGGACCGAACGGTTTCCTTCGAGCAGCAAATCGCTATAGTTTCTCAGCACGCGTTCAAAATAGTGCACCGCGAAAGGGTACGCCTCCACACTTTTGTAGTTTTCAGCGACGAGCAGCAGGTAGTAGGCATTGTACTGATCGTCGGGATAGGTTGTGACATAGGTGGTCAGGAAGAGATTCATCTTCTTGTAGGCACCATGTTCAAAGTAGATATTGATAATCTGGTTGTTGAGGATAAATCTCGACTCGGGCGCACTGTCGGAGTTCTCGAGCTTCCGCATGAGTGTGCGAAGCTCATGTCTGGTTTGTCCGTTTCCAACCAGAAATGAGCTGTTTTGCGTCTGGCAGCCTGCAAGCAGGCAGATAAGCAGGATGGTAGCGATTGTTGCACGGAACATTGCGCAGCGAATGGTAGCATATGCGTAATCGATAGACAATATTGCCAACCGTGCCTCGTACTTGCTTGTGAGATAAGTTTTTATTAGAATGCTCGAAACGACAAAGCCTCAAGAGGTGCGAGGGTGAGTGAAAAGATAACAAAATCCAAAGAGGGGTTGTCCGTACCGGATAATCCGGTCATTCCGTTTATCGAAGGTGACGGAACCGGTCCGGATATCTGGGCGGCGGCGGTAAAGGTTTTCAACGCGGCCGTTTCAAAGGCGTACAACGGCTCGAGAGAGATTGCCTGGCAGGAGGTGTTGGCCGGGGAAAAGGCGTACAACGCAACCGGAAGCTGGCTTCCTGACGAGACTCTCGAGGCATTGAGGACTTACCTCGTCGGCATAAAGGGACCGCTCACTACTCCCGTGGGCGGCGGCATACGGAGTCTGAACGTAGCGCTCAGGCAGATTCTCGACCTGTATGTATGCTTGCGGCCGGTCCGCTATATTGCGGGCATTCCTTCACCGGTCAAAAGACCTGAGCTTGTGGACATGGTGGTGTTCAGAGAAAACACGGAAGATGTGTACGCCGGCTATGAGCTTCCGTCTGGGGACAAAAAGACGGAGAAACTCATCGGATTTCTGAAGAATGAGTTCGACTGGGATGTGCGGACGGACTCCGGTATCGGCATAAAACCAATCAGCGTAACCGGCACGAATCGTCTTGTTCGTGCTGCGATACAGTACGCGATACAATACGGAAGGAAGAGTGTTACCCTTGTTCATAAAGGTAATATCATGAAATTTACTGAAGGCGCGTTCCGGCAATGGGGGTACGAGCTCGCCAGAATTGAGTTTCCAGACAAGACGGTATCCTGGGATGAGTGCGGTGGAAATCCTCCGGAAGGCAAAGTATTGATCAAAGACACTATTGCGGACGCTTTTCTCCAGCAGATCCTTACGCGGCCGGACGAGTACGATGTTATCGCCACCATGAACCTGAACGGCGATTATGTGTCCGACGCGCTTGCCGCGCAGGTGGGCGGCATCGGCATAGCCCCGGGTGCGAATATCAATTATGAATCAGGACACGCGGTTTTTGAAGCAACCCACGGCACCGCTCCCAAGTATGCCGGGAAAAATATGGTCAATCCCAGCTCCGTGATCCTTTCCGGCAAACTGATGTTCGAATATATGGGTTGGACTGAGGCGGCGGATCTCATAGACCGGGGATTGGCCGGCGCAATCGGCAGGAAACATGTGACTTACGATTTCGCACGTCTTATGGACGGTGCAACAAAGGTTTCTACGAGCGAATTTGGTGATCACATAGTTGATTGCATGGAAATCTGATCGCTGAACACGACCGCTCTATGGGCAATGTTACGTTTTTTCGCGCGGATAATACCCATCCTACTACTCTTTTCCGCCTGCGCCTCTCAACCGGAGGCCCCGGTCGAAAACGCTCAAAATCCCTCATTACGCGCTGAGTCCGAGCGAATCACCCAGGCGAGAACAAACATCGCTATAGGCTCTCCAAACTCGCTCACCCGGGCAATCAATGATCTCAATGCGTCGGAGACGAGAGAGAGCGAGGTTGGGAGGGATCTGCTCTACGTCGCGGCAAACGTGTATTCGATCCTCTATCCGCTTCTTGAGCTTCCGGATGTACAGATCGTTGCCCCGCCTGCAACGAGCGTTTATGCGAGAATGATGCAGTCGATAAGGGCGGGCACATACCCGGAGGTACCGCCCGAGCAGGCGTCGTTTATCACGCTTATCGTGCCTACGCTTACCATCTTTTATTCGACAAACGTTAAAGTTGAAGAGCTTGCCGCCGAGGCGCTCGATCAGGCCGCGGCTCTCAATCCGGATTCGGTGCTTCCGTATCTTTTGCGGGGCTTTCTTGCGGAGAGGCACAGCGACTTTGAAAACGCCTATCTCTACTTTGACGCGGCGCTCAAACTTGCGCCTTCCTGTTATCCCGCTCGCTACGGGCTTGCGCGTACGGGAAACAAGCTCGGGCAAAACGAAGAGGCGTACCGGTCAATAGCGTTGCTCAAGGCGGCTTTTCCCGGAAACCTGGATTTTCTCACATTGAGTACCCGGATACTCTTTGATCTTGGCAGGTACGATGAAGCCAACAGGGAGAACCAGGAGGCGTTGAAGCTCGACCCGGATAACATCAACAGCCTCCTTCTCAGAATCCGCATTCTCGAAGTGCTCGGTACAAACGATCCTCAAGCCAAGCGGCTGCTCTCCCGTGTGGAGCAGGAGATGCCGCAGAATCGGGAAGTGCTCAGACTGAAACTCAGGTTTCTGGTAAAGGACGGTCTGCTTGAAGAGGCGCTGTCGGTTGCCGAAAGGGCGCGCGCGCTCTACCCGGGCGATGCTGAGTTCGAGAAGAGCTACGGCAAACTGCTTATCGACACGGGCCGCGCCGATGAGGGGAGACGGGTAATTGAGGAAACACTCGAGGAGGAACCGGGTAGTGTCGAGAATCTCGAAATTCTTCTCGAGCAGGCGGAAGCGGAGAAAAACTGGGCACAGGCCGGTGAGTATATACAGCGCATTCTAGAGATCGATCGTTCACCGGAGTACTTGCGACGGGCGGTAACAATTTACACGGCCTACCAACGCTATGTGACTGCTGTCGGGTTTGCATCGATGCTCGCCGATTCTGCGGATGCTACCGCACAGGATCTTATCGAATATGCCCGTATATTGGTCATTCTCGAGCGGTACGGAGAGGCAA
Organism: uncultured Spirochaetales bacterium; assembly: GCA_964536145.1. GTDB lineage: Bacteria > Spirochaetota > Spirochaetia > ARS1246 > ARS1246 > JAFGHN01. The sequence goes on from CAZHXC010000253.1 coordinate 5,452, forward strand.
GAGAGATACTCAACGTGGCTCTGGGAAAGACAACCACCGGGAGGACGCGCAGCGCAATTCACTATACCTTGAGTACCATCGCCGAGACACCTGAGGAACGATACGCGGCGCTCCAGGATTCGGTCTTTGAAGATCCGCAGAATATAAACGCACTCGTGGGGTACTCCGAGTATTTCGAAAATCAGGGAGATTATGTCAGCGCGCGGAAATGGCTGAGCCGTGCCGTTGCGCTGCTGCCGGAGGGCGAGGGCATACCGTTACGCTCGCGGCTTGCGGAGCTGGAGGAAATAGTCGATGAACAGGAGCAGT
>CAZHXC010000254.1:0-5758 GCA_964536145.1 uncultured Spirochaetales bacterium
GCTCACGCCATTCCCAGAATGACCAGGTAAGCGTTCCACCATACTGCGGTCCTTCCGCAGCCGTTATTCCTTCTTCTCCTTTGCCTTCGGCAAAAGAGAATCCTGCTACTAGGCCAAACGCCAGCAACAGAGCAAAAAATTTGATAAGTCTCATGAAGCCTCTCCTCAGATGATTCAAATGATTAGTAAAATTGAAGGCTCGTATTATGCATGGCTCTGTGCAGGTCACCTTCCAGACCCCGCACCCATCACTACTCTCTTTTTTAGCCGGCTGCAACCTCCTTTCTCCTTATTTTCTCTCCTACGCCATATCTACCAACCCCACCCCTCAAACTCGGGTCGAGCAGGTCACGGAGCGCATCACCAAAGATGTTTACGCCATAGACAACCAATGTCAGGGCAAGACCCGGCCACACAATCGTCATCGGCGCCAACAGAACATTGTCTCGCTCACCGCCGGTGAGCATGCTTCCCCAGCTTGGCGCTGGTGGCGGAATACCAAAGCCCAGAAAACTCAAACTTGCCTCAGCAAGAATCGCGTTTGGTACCCTTATGGAGAATAGTGTGACGATCGGCGCCATGATATTTGGAAGCACATGCTTCATGAATATCCGCCATGTGTTGCAGCCGATGGATTCCGCCGCATGGATGTACATGTTCTCTTTCGTAGTCATGACTGCCCCCCGGATAATCCGCGACCCGGGGATACCCATCCCAACCGCAATCATAACAATAACAGGCACCATACCGTACCCTACGATAGACATGAGCAACATAAGACGGAGCAAATTGGGAAAGAACATCCAGGCATCTACAAAACGCTGTACTATGATGTCGAGCGTGCCGCCGAAGTACCCGGAAGGTATACCGATAATCAACGAGACAACAATCGCAAGAGCTGCCGACGACAAGCCTACGATCATCGAAATACGGGCGCCGTATACCACTCGGCTGAACACGTCCCGTCCCAGGTGGTCTGTGCCAAACCAATGAGTGGCTGAGGACCCCTGCAAGACATTTGACGAAACTTCATTCATACCATAAGGGGCTATGACATGGGCGAAAATGCCGGTGAGAAGAAAGATCAGCGTTAAGACCGCGCCGACGGTGCCCAGCGGTTTCTCCTTCACGAGTCTTTCTAAGACATCGAGTATGAAGACTCGTCTCTTCTTGTCGACTAAGTTCGCCGCTACTACACTATCTGCCATTACAATATTCCTCTTCTGATGTACTCCACATTATTTGTAATGAATTCTCGGGTCAACAAACCCGTAGGTAAGGTCGACTAAGAGATTTATCACCGCTACACCGGCTCCAAAGAGGAGGAGCACCCCTGAGACGATGGTGTAGTCCCTCGTTGTGAGCGAATCTACAATGAGGCTTCCCATCCCGGGCAGCGCGAAAATCCTTTCTATAATAACAGTACCGCCGATGACGATGGGGACCTGTATTCCAACGGTGATGATTACCGGTATGAGCGCGTTCTTGAGTGCATGCCTCACAAGCACCGCCCGTTCACGCAACCCCTTTGACCACGCTGTTCTGATGTAATCCTGCCTCAGGACCTCGAGCATCATATTGCGGGTCATTCTCATGGTAATCCCCGACAAGGACATGCCAAGAACCACAGCCGGTACCAAAAACATCTTGATATTGCCAATCGGGTCATCCGCGAACCTGATAAGCATCAGCGGCGGTGACCAGCCCCACCATATCGCGGGAAATACCACCACCATCGTTCCCAGCCAAAAATTGGGCACAGCGATGCACAGGATGGCAAAGCTCCGCCCTAAGTAGTCTCCGGCGCTATCCTGCCTTATCGCCGAGAAGATCCCAATTGGCAAGGCTATTATCTGGGCTATGATCAGAGCCATAACCCCAAGCTCAAGGGTAATCGGCCACCTTGCCGCTATCTCTTCGGTAACCGGGGCATTTCTCCAGAGGGAGACTCCCAGATTGCCCTGCAACAGCCCATTGAACTCCCCGTCCTTGTCGCGGGCAAATCCCATCCACCTGAAATACTGGACGTATGAAGGCACATCAAATCCCAATCGCTCCTCGATAAGCTTCTTATCCGTATTCGTGAAGAAGGTCATCTCAGAAGCCATGAGATCCACGATGTTACCTGGGATGAGGCGAATCGCGAAAAAGACCAAGAGACTGGCTATCCATAGTGTGGGTATCGTGAGCAGCAGTCTTCTGATTATATACGTGCGCATACCTGGTGCCGTCCTCTAACGCTGGATTAACTACAGAAGTGCAGTGACCTCATAAGCGAGGATTATATGATGGTTATGTTACAGCTGTCAATTTTTTTCTACGCTTGAAGGCTATTTCAGCTCCTCGAGCCACGGCAAAACCACCGGAAGGAGCAGTTCGGGATACTCACGGTTGATATTGTGCCCCGCGCCGGTGATCTTAGCCGGGTTTTCCGCAGGGTTTCCCCCGCCGCGGGAGCGGCCTTCCACTGGGGGTAGAAATCGGGCTCATGGGGGCTCCCTTCCCGGATCTTTGGCGCCATCTCTTCTATAGAAAGACCGGCTTCAATAAGGCCGAGGTGAGTGCGAAAGACGCTGTGCACCGGGTCTTGCGGCGCTCTACTCGAACCGGAGCCCGCGAATATCCCCGGGTCTTCGAGTATGAGCGCGCGAAACAGCTGAGGCTCGTGACGCCGTGTAGCATCAGCATGGGAGGCCCGTTATCCGGACCAACCGAGTAGCCGATTTCCACTTCCCCGGTGTCGATAGTGTGGTCTGTGAATCCATTGAGTAACAGTGGCATGTTGTCTTTCGTTATTATAGCTTGATTGTCGTTTGCATTTTGTACCGATTGTCACATAGGTGCCTGTCGGGTACGATTCCCCTCAGTTATCAGCACAACAAGGAGGAACCTGTGTCAACAAGTGAGATCTGCTTTATGGACGCAACCGAAATAGCCGGCCGTATCGCCTCCGGCGAGCTCTCCGCCAAAGAGGTGATGGAAGCCCACATCGCTCAAATCGAAAGAATAAACCCCCAAGTAAATGCCATCGTCACCTTTCTACCGGAACAGGCGCTCGATGCCGCTGAAAAGGCCGACCAGACGCGAGCAGCGGGTGAGAGCACCGGTCCTCTTTTCGGGATCCCGATAGCGCACAAGGACCTGATTGACACGAAGGGTATCAGGACTACAAAGGGTTCTCCTATCTTCACGGAGAATGTTCCTGAAAATGACGCGTTGATCGTGGAACGGCTGAAAGCTGCCGGGGCGATTACCATCGGGAAGACGAACACTCCTGAGTTTGGGGCGGGCTCCCAGACCTATAATGAAGTGTTCGGCAAAACCTTAAATCCCTACGACCTTACAAAGACCTGCGGTGGTTCGAGCGGTGGTGCGGCGGTGGCCCTCGCCTGCGGGATGATACCGATAGCCGACGGGAGCGATCACGGTGGAAGTCTCCGTAATCCCGCGAGTTTTTGCAATGTGGTGGGGTTCCGTACCTCTCCGGGGCGCGTCCCGATTTGGCCGGCGCCGACACTTCTCTATCCATTCAAGGTGCAAGGCCCCATGGCGAGGAGTGTTCAGGATGTCGCACTGATGCTCAGCGCGATTGCCGGACCGGACCCGCGGGCTGAATTATCTCTCGGAGAGCCGGGAAGCGCTTTTTTAGGACCATTAGAACGTGATTTCAAAGGGACGAAAGTCGGCTGGAGCCCAAATCTGGGCGAGTTTCCGGTGGATGGACGGGTCACCGCGGCACTCGACTCCCAACGCCATGTATTCGAGGATTTCGGTTGCCGGGTTATCGACAATGACCCGGATTTCTCCGACGCCGATGAGATATTCAAAGTCTGGCGCGCCTGGAACGTCGAGCTTTCAATGGGGAGCCTGCTCGAGACTCACCGTGATCAGATCAAGGATACGGTCATCTGGAACGCAGAGGAGGGCCGCAAGTTGACCGGCCCGCAGATTGGGAAAATAGAGAGAAAGCGCGCTGAGCTCTACATCCGGCTCATGGAGTACATGAGTGAATACGAGTTTCTCATCCTTCCGGTGGCCCAGGTTCCGCCGTTTGATGTGACCGAGGAGTATGTCACCGAAATAAACGGAGTGGAAATGGAAACCTACATCGACTGGATGAAATCGTGCTACTACATATCGATCACCGGTCTCCCGGCCATATCCCTACCCTGCGGATTTACGCCGAGAGGATTGCCCGTGGGAATACAGATCGTCGGAAGGCCGAAAGACGAGCTTGGGGTTCTCCAGCTTGCCTATGCCTTTGAGCAGCAGACGCAGTTTGGGAGGAAACGGCCGCCCGTCGCGCATTGAGTTTGTGTTTACCTTCTATTATTATCGGTTATGATCGACTATGATTGGCGCAACTGACTATTCTCGATGAGGAGAGGAACGGTGCAATCACTGGGGGTTATCATAGGCAACCGGGATATCTTTCCCGATCATCTGGTCTCGGATGCACGAGGAAAAATCATTTCCTTCCTGGAAAAACAAGGCGTAAAGCCGGTGATGGTCTCCGAAAGCGAGACCAACTTGGGCGGCGTCGAGACATACGCTGAAGCAAGAAAGTGCGCCGACCTGTTCAAGGCGCATGCCGATGAAATCGAAGGGATCCTGGTGGTCCTCCCCAACTTTGGCGACGAACAGGGCATTGCGGACACCATCCGGTTGTCGGGTCTTTCGGTGCCGGTACTGATCCAGGCCTTCCCTGATGATCCCGCCAAGCTCCAGCCTTCCCTGCGACGGGATTCTTTCTGCGGCAAGATATCGGTGTGCAATAACCTAACGCAATACGGCATTCCCTTCACGTTGACGACGGATCATGTGGTTTCCATCGAATCGGATTCCTTCGAAAAGGACTTCGACAGTTTCCTCCGCGTCTGCAGAGTGGTGAAAAAGATGCAATCGGTGAGGCTCGGCGCGGTTGGGGCGAGGCCGGACGCCTTCAAAACGGTCAGATTCAGCGAAAAAATTCTCGACCGCAATGGTGTCTCCGTCTCCACGGTGGATCTCTCGGAGATATTTGCTTCGATCGATAAGCTCGGTGACGGAGATACCGCGGTTGCGAACGAGTTGGGGCGGATAGAGGCGTACGCTTCGATAGGGAAGGCCGACAGGGCCAAAATCATAAAGATGGCAAAGCTCGGGGTGATTCTCCGCGAGTGGATAGATGAGCATTCGATCGACGCGGTCGGTTTTCAGTGCTGGAGCTCGATTCAGGCAAACCTGGGGATCAACCCGTGCACGGTGATGAGCATGTTGAGCGAGGAACTCGTCCCCTCGGCATGCGAGGTTGATGTCACCGGGGTGCTCACCATGTACGCAATGCAGCATGCGGCGGGAAGCCCCGCAGGTATCGTAGACTGGAACAACAACTACGGTGACGTTTCAAACAAGTGCGTATTTTTCCACTGCGGCAACTGGGCCAAATCGCTGACAGGCGGCGAGACCGCGGTGTCGGTTGCGCCGATACTCGGTTCGACCCTTGGCGTGGAGAATACCGCCGGCGCGTTGGAGGCCCGGGCGCCCGCCGGCCCGCTCACTTACGGGAGGCTCACCACCCATGACACATCAGGGCTGATCCGTGCGTACCTCGGCGAAGGTAGCTTTACCGACGACGAGCTCGACACGTTCGGCTCCCGGGCGGTGGTGGAAATTCCTGATTTGCAGAAGCTGATGCGCCACATCTGCAACCACGGTTTTGAGCACCACGTGGTAATGACACGCTCGAGCACCGCAGCAGTGCTCGAAGAGGCTTTCT
>CAZHXC010000255.1:0-5730 GCA_964536145.1 uncultured Spirochaetales bacterium
CTGCGGCCCTGCATAATTCCCTCGAAACCCACGGCTCGGTAGCGCAATGGGAAGGTGACTATCTCACGGTATGGCACAGCACGCAGAACGTATTCGGCGTGAGAAGTCAGATCGCCAGTGCATTCGGCTTGCCATTGAAGAACGTCAGGGTGATCAAGCAGTACATCGGGGGCGGTTTCGGTAGCAAGAACGCAGCCGACAAGCACGCCGTATGTGCGACCATCATGAGTAAGAGGACCGGTAGACCGGTCAAGATGATGCTCGACAGGCGCGAAGAAAATCTTGCTGCGGGTAACCGTCCACAGGCGGTCATACGGGTTCGTTTGGGGGCAAAGTCAGACGGAAAACTCACCGCCATTGAAATGCGGTCCATCTCCGGTGTCGGCGCTTACGGTGAAGGCTCACCTCCCGTAGGAGGGCCGGCGAGAGAGCTGTACGCGTGTGAAAATGTGCTCACTGAGGAGCAGGGGGTGCTCACCAACACCGGTACCTACACCGCTTTCCGGGCGCCCGGCTATGTGGAGGGGACATTTGCTCTCGAATCCGCGATGGACGAGCTCGCTCTAAAACTGGACATTGACCCGGTGGAATTCCGGATGAAGAACTACGCGGAAAAACAGCAGGTCCGTGATTTGCCCTATTCGACAAAAAACCTCTCCGAGTCATACGATTTTGGAATGGAAAGGATCGGATGGAAACAGAAGAGAAGTGCGAAAAATCAGACCGGTAACAAAAGACGGGGTGTGGGAATGGCTTCACAGCTGTGGAGCGGCGGCGGAAAGCCTCCATCATATGCCATAGCCCGGATGAATGCCGACGGCAGCTTTGATGTGCTCACCGGTTCCCAGGACCTGGGGACAGGCACAAAGACGGTTTTCTCGCAAATCGCTGCAGAGGAACTTGGCGTTGATATCGATAAAATACACATGGTTGTTGGGGATACTCTTGCCGGCCCCTACGGCGTGTTGAGCGCCGGAAGTCTCACCGTACCCTCGGTCGGTCCGGCTGTGCGAATGGCGGCAAAGAGTGTCAGGGATCAGATGCTCGACATAGCAGGCGAAATCCTCGATCAGCCGGTGGATACGCTCCAAATTACCGACGGCGTTATCACCGCAACGTCCGGTTCGACACTCACCGTGGAAGACTTGGCGGAGAAGGTGGGTGATTACATGATAATCGGGAAAGGTGCGCGCGGGCCAAACCCGGAAGATTACAACGTCAACACCTTTGGCGCGCAGTTCGCCGAAGTGGAAGTCGACATCGAGACCGGCGAAGTCAAGGTGCTCAATGTCGCCGCCGCCCACGAGATCGGACGGGTAATAAACCCCCTTACTTTGAGCAGTCAGATCGAAGGGGGCGTGATCCAAGGTATGGGATTCGGCCTCTTTGAGGGAAGAATCATGGACAGGAATACCGGAAAGTCGGTCAACCCGAATCTGGAGGACTATAAAATACCAACGGCCCTCGATGTCCCTGATATCGATTTCCATGCGAGCGGGCCGGCGGACCCGATTGCCACGAATATAGGCTCCAAGGGTGCGGGAGAACCACCCATCATACCGCCGGCGGCTGCCATAGCAAACGCGGTATTCGACGCCATTGGCTACAGAATCTACGATCTGCCGATAACTCCGGACAAAATTCTGGATGCGATTAGGACAGAGGGAGGTCGGGAATGAAACGTTTTGAACATGTATCGGTAAAAACCCTTGAAGAGGCATTTGGCCACGTGAACGGAGACTGGGATACGCGGTTTGTCGCCGGCGGTACGGATCTGCTCGGCGAGATGAAACAGGAAACCGAGACTCCCAAACGGCTCATCGACATAAAGGGTATTGAATCGCTTAAGGGTATAGAAGAGACAGAAGAAGGCGTTCGTATCGGCGGGCTCGTAACTCTGGACGATATCGAAAAGAACGAGATAATCGGCAAACGCTACCCGCTGTTGCAGCGGGCGGTGTACGAGGCCGCCTCGCCGCAGCTGAGAAACATGGCGACCATCGCGGGGAATATCTGTCAGCGTCCGCGCTGCTGGTACTACAGGAGCGCCCAGTTCCCCTGTCTCAGGAAGGGTGGCCGGCGATGCTTTGCCGCAGGCGGTGAGAATGTCTATCATGCGGTGTTCGGTGGAGGTCCGTGCCATATCGTCTGTCCTTCTGACCCCGCGCCGGCATTGATGGCGCTCGATGCCAGGATCACCATAACGGGACCGGAGGGCACGAGGACGACCAATCTTGACGATTTCTTTGTCGGTCCAAAGGTCGATCCTCACCGCGAAAATACGCTGAAGCCTGACGAAATCGTTACCGAAGTGCTTCTTCCGGCGCACAATGAGGGAAGCCGCTCGGTGTTTATCAAGGTCAGGGAGCGTCAGACCTGGGATTTCGCGCTTGCGAGTATAGCATTGGTCCTCGATATCGACGGTAACAAGATAGGCAACGCCGGGCTCGTGCTCGGAGGCGTAGCGCCAAATCCGTGGCGGGCCACCGAAGCTGAGGAACTGCTATCGGGCGCCACGACCACTGATGTCGCTCCGGAGGAAGTCGCGGCGGCGGTTATCTCAAAGGCACGGCCGCTCAAGGGCAACCGGTACAAGGTTGATCTTTCTGAAAGCCTGGTAAAACGGGCGCTGCGAGCGCTGCTCGAAGGATAATGCCCTACGCCACAGCGCCGTCTGCAGGCCGGACCCGTGTACGGCGGCACGTCTTTTTTTCTGAGCAATCTGTGCGGGACGCATGTTCACGGGAAACGCTACGAACGGAACATTTTTTCATTGGCTGCTTCCTTGGGGGTGGAGAGAAGCCGGCAAGCGTACTATATTGGTTATTGTTGGCCTTTAAAAAATGCGTCCTAAGCAAGAGTCTTTTCCAGGGACGAGGACAGGTATTGCTGCTTCGCTGAATTCCATGCGCATCACACACTGCACTTGAAGAGCCAACCACCGCGGCGTTTCGTTCAATAGGTGATCAATGGGAGGTAGCTATGCGAATGGTTTCAGGAGTTCTATTTGTAATGCTTTGTGTTGTTCTTTTTGTCGGGTGTCCGTACTTCTTGGACGACAGCAATGGAGAAGATCCCGGCAATGAGGAAGAGGCGGAGGAGTTGCCACTCTCAGAGGACTATGACGGTGACGGCTACAGCAATGAGGACGAACTGTCTACCTACGGATTTGACCCGGATAGTGACCCGTACAAGTTCAACCCGATGGTTGCGGATGTCCCGGATATCAACATTACCTTGGAATCGGCTCCTGTTATAACCCTTGATGTAAGCTTAACACAAAGCGGTAGCACAGAAATAACCACGGGAACGGAACAGACCTATAGTCAAACAGTCAGCAGAAGCCAATCCCGCTCTGAATCTACCTCTATAGAGAACACTGTCTCAAGAAGTATGAAAACCACAAGTCTAGGGTTGGTCACCTTTGGCTCTCCAAAACAGACCAGAAGTTCTTCCAGAACAACCACCCATGAAGAATCGATGACTTGGTCACAAGCGCAATCGAACACCAACAGTCAAGCTTACTCTCAAGCACAGTCGATACGGCAGGAAGAAGGGTTTACTTACGCCGGTGGAGAACTGAAAATCACTGTTAAAATTGAAAACACCGGTGATATCGCCTATACCTTGTCTAACTTAACGCTGAGTGCCCATGAGTATAGGTTTGCCGGTGAAAACGTATTGTACCCTATCGGCAACCTGGAATATGATTCCACTCAAGGGCAGTTTCCAGAAACTACCTTAGGCCCCGGACAAACATTAGAAGGCCTGGTTTTTATTAAACAGGACCTTGATCTGAATACTGCTCTAAGCTTATGGCAGGATTCTCAGGGTCTTGTGATCAGACCGGCAACTTTCGAGATGCTGGACGCGAACGGGGTATCATTCAACCATAACCTGACCGAAGTCATGGCCCGCACAGCCGCTGTTATCATTGACTACGGCCCGTCTGTCGAGCGCCCCACGGAGACCTGTTTTGTGGCCACAAATTTTGACCCTGATGATCCGGGAACAACATTCGGCTACGCTTTGAATGACATTCTGCATATGCCTTATGAAACAAATGAATACGGACTTACCGGGGTGCGTAGTGTTGAAGGGTCTGAAGCTCAAGGCACAAAGTGGTTGGTAACTCATTTTTATACTGACGGTGGAGATGAGCGCTATGATATTTATAGCGCCCAGGAAGCTGAAGCCGAGAGCAGCCCAATCGATTTTGACAATCTGCCCCTGAAAGCGGGCAATGCCCTCCATCTCATTTACATGGATGATTCTGATGATGATGGACTCTACGCCCGGGAGGAGCTCTTCTACAGCACAGACCTCACGAACCCGGACACCGACGGTGACGGAATTTCCGATAGTGATGAAGTACATGGGCATGAGGTGCCTGGCGTGACCATCGGTGGTGCTTTGATCCGTACGGATCCGAACAACGATGATACCGACGGGGACGGAACGAGCGACGGGGATGAAGGGGTCGCCGAGACCGACCCGACGTCATTGTTTCCGGTGACGCTTGAGGCCGCCGAAGGATTCGACAGCGACAAAGAGAGTACGGTCAAGGACGCCGCTCTGGATGCCTATGGGAACCTGTACCTGGTGGGGCAGAGAAACCGGCACGGTACCTCGCCCGACATACGCAGCACCTGGGCTCTGCGGAAGTACGCTCCGGATGGAACAGCCTTCACGAATTGGGACGCGATTAATCCAGATGGAAACGTCCCCGTACAGCACAGCGCCGAGGCGGTGGCCATAGGACCGGATGGTTCGATCTACGCAGTGGGCTACTTTGGTTATGAGCGCGATGAGTGGGGGATCAAGAAATATCTCCCTTCGGGAGATGAAGTGATCTCCGGCTGGGACAAGGTGATCGGGGCGGGAGACGGCCGGCCGGCGAGAGCCCTTGCGGTCGCCGTAGACAACAGCGGGAACGTGTACGTTGGAGGATACGGAGAGAACCTTACGACCGGCTCCAGCGGTAAGGACTGGTGGATTAAAAAGTTCGACTCCAATGGCGATGAAGTGGAGGCCTGGGAGAAGAAACTGGATCACGGAGAACGGGACGACGTCCCCAACGCCGTGGCCGTTGACGGGAACGGCAACCTGATCGTTGCCGGGTATTCCACGGACAGCGAGGATAACCGGTTCTGGCGGGTGCGAAAGTACACCAGCGCCGGAGTGGAGTCGTGGGACGAGACGTTCGAAGAGGACGAGCAGGAGACCGAAGCCATGGATGTCGCGGTGGACGGAAGCAACAATATCTACGTTGCGGGTTACGAGACGGGCGCGGCGGGAAGCAAGTGGAGAATCAAGAAGTACTCCTCAGGCGGGCAGGAAGACCTCTCATGGGACGTCGAATACTATCGGTTACAAGGCATCAATAAGGCACAGGCGGTAAGCATAGACTCTGCAGGCAACGTCTGCGTGGTAGGATCGGAACAGGGACAGGCAGACGCGAACTGGCGGATCATACGGTACACTCCCAGCGGAAATCCTGGCGACGATTGGAGTTTTGACTACACCGGTCAAGCAAACATCTCCGCGAACGCAGTCGCCGTAAGTCAGGATGGCCAGGTGTACGTGGCCGGTGATCGCAATTCGGATAGTCACCCCGGGCACTTTTACTGGCATATGCGCAAGTATTACGGAATCGTGGAGTAGGTCCGCGGGGCTGCCGGCCGTCGTTGAACGACGGCCGGCAGGACCTCCAAGCGGCGGGTCAGGCGA
>CAZHXC010000256.1:0-5353 GCA_964536145.1 uncultured Spirochaetales bacterium
AGAGGAGGGCGCTGACAACCGCGCTACCTGTTCCGAGGATCAACAGCTTATGCCCTTTGTCCGCCATCCGTCCAAAAACCGGTTGTAAGATCGTGTTTGTGATTGTCCTGATGGCAACCACGGCCCCTATTTCAAAACCCGTTGCTCCAATGACCCGGGTCATCAATATCGGCAGATACCCAAAGCAGAGACTCATGATGGGCATTGCCGCGAGTTGCAGAAGCAAGGTTCCGGAGATTTTACGGTTGCCGAGCATACTCCTGAGGGTGGTGAATATTCCTGAACGCGGCCGGTTCTCCTGTCCCGGTGAGCGCGCTGGAAGGAGAATGAGTACGAGTATCATCGCCAGGAGGGAAGTGATCGCCATTGCGTAAAACGCCGAGTTCATTCCCCAGAGGTCACGGAACACACCGCCTACCAGGGGGCCGCCACCGATGCCGGCAAACATCGCCACGTTGAAGATCCCCATGTAGCGGCCTTCTTTGCCCTCTGGAGACATGCCTGCCATGATTGCCATCGCCATTGGTACCGTCATTGCCGAACCCACACCGTGAAAGAGTCTGATCAAAACCAGATGGCCGACAGAGCCGGCAAAAGTGTAGGTGACCGCTGCTACGGCGTAGGTAACCAACCCGGCAACGAGAAACCGTTTCTGGCCGAGCCTGTCGGAGTAGTTGCCCACTATGGGCTGCAAAATGCCGCGTGCTATTGAAAAACCCGCCACCATCAATCCGATAGTCACCCCAGTGGCGCCGAGCTCAATTGCATACACCGACAAGATAGGCGCAATAATGCCCACACCTATCTGCGTTATCAGAACAACGAGGAGGAGTGCGAATATGGCGAACCTGTTGACATCTTTTGGTCCGGGCATCCAACCACCTTACACGTTCAGCCACGGTTGGCAAAGGCGTCCATTTGCGCTGCTTTTGGAGCACGCCGGCTTTGAATCAGGCTTTGAATCGACTGCAAAAAAGTTGTAGTTTTGTACTATCGATGAAGTACACAAACCTCGGAAAAACGGGGCTTTCGGTTTCGACTCTCGGTTTTGGCTGCATGCGTCTGCCCGCAGAGGGTGGAAAGATCCTGCGGGAGCTTGCAACACCGTTGCTCAGGCGTGCGGTAGAGCTCGGGATCAACTACTTTGATACCGCCATTGAATACTGCAACGGTGAGAGTCAGGCGGCCCTTGGAGAGGCCCTCGCTGGCTTGCGGGAGCGGGTCATCATATCGACAAAGAACCATCAGCACAGCGCCGCGGCCGGGCAGTGGCGGCGGTATCTCGAAGATTCCCTTGAGCTTCTCCGTACCGATTATATCGATATTTACAGCCACCACGGCATCAGCTGGGAGATTTTCAGGAAATACCTCGATCCCGGGAAGGGCGGATTGACCCGGGAAATGCTCCGGGCAAAGGAGGAGGGGCTGATAGGCCATATCGGTTTCAGCTTTCACGATGAGCCGGAAAATCTCGTCAGGCTCATCGATACCGGCTACTATGAGGTTGTCACGCTCCAGTATAATCTCCTTGACCGGCGAAACGCCGAGGCTATGCAACACGCACGGGAAAGTGGAATGGGTGTTGTGGTGATGGGACCCGTAGGCGGCGGACGGCTTGGTCTGCCGAGTGAAAAAATCTCTCAACTGGTGGGAGGTGGGGTCAACTCGACCCCTGAAGCGGCACTGCGGTTTGTCTGGGGAACACCGGGCGTGGATGTAGCGCTTTCGGGAATGGAAAATATGAGGATGCTCGAAGAGAACGCGAGGATTGCAGACACCGGGCCTTTTGCCGTCGGGACAATCGAGAAACTCAACGAGATGGTCGCAGAGCGGAAACGGAGGAGCGGGCTCTACTGTACCGCCTGCAGATACTGCATATCAGAATGTCCGCGGGGAATTGCGATACCCGAAAACTTGGAGCTTCTCAATCTCTCTCTCATCTACGACTTGCATGACAGCGCGCGGAATCGTTATCTTCATCTCAAGGGTAAAGCGGTGGAATGCGAGGGTTGCGGGAGATGTGTTGCCAAATGCCCGCAGAAGATCGATATTCCCGCGCAACTGCGGAAGACCGCGATGTTGTTAGACGAGCACGCCGGAACCCTACGCTATGATGCCGCTATCGATGAAATAGACCCCGAGGGACGGTTCACTCTGGAGCTGAAGATGTTCAATTTCAGCGAGGAGACAAAGAACGTCCACATGCGGGTAAAACCCGCCGACGGCGCGGTGGTGACGCCCGACGCCTTTGAGATCAGCGACATTCCGCCGTTTGCACGAATCACCCGCAAAGTTGAGGGCTCATTCCCGCCTTCGCCGCAAGGCGGTGCAATCAACATGTCTGCAGATTGCACGAGCGATGGGGAGCGGTTGACCATTGATAAGGTGTGGAGTTTCGTGTTTCTTCACAGCGGTGTCGCGGATGATTGGGAATCAGGGGAATGGTATCAGTTCGGCCCCTCTGAGGATGACTTTGTGGAATCGAGGGAGACCACCGGGCGCCACCGGGTGCGTTTCAAGCTCTCGCGGGATGAGGAGATGTTTGTTATGCTTGCGGATGTTCATGACGATTTTCTTTTCCCGACAGTGCGGAAGAGGCATAAAGATGAAACAGGTGACTGCCTCGAGCTGTGCTTGAATGATTGCCGGCTATTCCTCTACCCGGGAACACCCGGCACAGCACCCCCCTTCTACGAGGCGCCGAGGACGGATATGAAAATTAAACTGCGTGCCGATAAAACCGATTCAGGATATCGGCTCCGCGCTCAGATACCCTTTACATCGTTTGGAGGCCATGCCCCAAAGATGATCAAATTCAATCTGGCGTGTCATACGGCGAACAGCAACGGGGTGAGAATTGGGAGATACGCCTGGGCCGGTGAAGCTTCCCGGGAGCTGTGGCTGGTGTAGGACCGGAAAAATATGGATAAAAAACCTGCGTACGAAGAGCTCGAACAAAAAATCGCACAGGTCGAACGCAACTACAGGACGCTCTTAGAGAACATAGAGTCCTGGGTTTGGAAAGTGGACAAACACGGCGTGTATACCTACGCCAGCCCGCATGCTGAAAGCATAATGGGCTATACGATCTCCGAGATAATCGGTAAAACCCCCTTCGATTTTATGTCTGCTGAAGAAGCGGGAAGGGTTCGGGCCCTCTTTCTGGATATCGCATCAAGAGGTGAAAGAATTGTATCGCTTGAAGATACCATGATCAGGAAGGACGGCGCGGAGGTCGTGTTTGAGACAAACGCGACGCCGATTTTTGATGAAGCCGGAGAACATGTCGGGTATATGGGGACCTGTGCGGATATTACGGAGAAGAAACTTGCCGAGAAAGAAAAGAGAGACAGCGAGGCTCGTTTACGTCAGGCCCAGAGGCTCGAATCCATCGGTAATCTTGCGGGTGGCATTGCACACGATTTCAATAATCTCCTCTTCCCCATCATCGGGATGTCCGAACTGTTGTTGGAGGACCTTCCGGAGGAAAGCCCGCTCCGTGACAACGTTCATGAGATACTGAAAGCCGGAAAGCGGGGCGGTGAGCTCGTAAAGCAGATTCTCGCGTTCAGCAGGCAGTCGGAACGGGGAGCGATGCCTTTGAGGATTCAACCCTTATTGAAGGAGACGCTCAAGCTGAGCCGTGCATCGATTCCCTCGAACATAGAGCTCGAAAACGATGTGCAAAACGATTGCGGATTGGTGGTTACCGATCCGACGCAGATCCAGCAGATTGTCATGAACCTCATTACGAATGCCTATCACGCGGTTGAAATGACCGGCGGAAGAATAGCGGTGCAATTGAAGCAGGTGAGCATTCCGGAAGAGAACCCGGCGAATACACAACTCGCGTCCGGCAAGTATGCGATGTTGACCGTATCGGACACCGGATACGGAATAGAACCTCAGATCATCGACAAAATATTCGAGCCGTATTTCACCACAAAGGAGCGGGGTAAGGGGACGGGGCTCGGGCTTGCGGTAGTATATGGCATTGTGAAAGAACACGGAGGTGATATCACGGTCCGGAGCGAGCCCGGAAACGGGGCCACCTTTGACGTGTATCTTCCCGTACTCGAGGAGACCAGAGAAGGGGAGGATGCGCAAGCCCCGGGGCATCTCGAAAGAGGTGACGAGCGGGTGCTCCTCATCGATGACGAGGTCTCCGTTGCCAAGCTCGAAAGACAGATGCTCGTACACCTCGGATATCATGTCACCGAATACTACGGCGCCACAGAAGCGCTAAAAACCTTTGCCGCAAACCCGCATGCCTATGATCTGGTGATCACGGACATGACCATGCCGGGCATGACAGGTGACAGAGTCGCCGGGGAGTTGGTACAGATCCGGCCCGATATACCGGTTATCATATGCACCGGTTTCAGCGAAGCGATGGATGAGAGGACGGCAAGAGAAATCGGCATAAAGGGATTTCTTATGAAACCGTTTTCAACCGAGAAGCTCGCTAAGTTGGTTCGCAACGTGCTTGACGGCGCCGCATCCTGACGGCGGAAGTCGGTTCAACACGCCTTGACGCGCGTGCTTTGTACAGTACGGGAGGTGTTGGATCAGGGGTAATCTACAAACTAAGTTGTTGCGACTCGGGCTACCTTTCCCGGCGCTATCGGCGTAAATGGTTTACACGCAAAAAAATATACCATCTGAATGGCTCGGCACGATATTTGCTTAAGTATCGGTAATTCGAGCTGAATTATGAGGGGTAAAGCCGATATGGGAAAAGAGCGTATTTTAATAGTTGACGATGAGCCGGCAATTCTGAACGTGTTGTCCATGAAACTCAAAAAAATAGGGTACGAGTGTGAAATTGAAACCGATGGCCTTCGTGCCTTGCAAAGAATTAAGGGAGAACGGTTTCACCTGGTGATGTTGGATATTAATATGCCCTATGCAAGCGGTACCGCCATTCTGAAGGGCATCAAACGGTTTGATACGCTGTTGCCGGTGATCATGATTTCAGGGATGAGCTCGATAGAGCTCGTGCGGCAGACGTTACGGGAAGGCGCCTACGACTATCTAGTCAAGCCGATTCAATCTGAAGATCTCGAGCTTTCGGTGGTGCGGGCACTAGACCACGGACGGTTACTGAAGAAAGACTACGATCATCAACGATGGCTGGAAACGGAGATCAGAAAGCGCACGGAAGCTCTGGAGGATGCGCTATCAGAAATAGCAAAAACCTATGATGATACCATACTCGCGCTCGGCTCTGCTCTTGAGAGTCACGATATCGAAACACAACAGCACTGTCAGCGGGTAGCCAAGTACTCTCTGTTGCTGGCCGAAACGCTCGGAATTACCTGCGAGGATAAGCTCACCGACATAGAACGGGGCG
>CAZHXC010000256.1:5363-5711 GCA_964536145.1 uncultured Spirochaetales bacterium
ATAGGTGTTCCGGACTATATCCTGCAGAAGCAGGACAAGCTCACAGACGATGAATGGAAGATCATACAGACTCACCCGGCGATTGGAAAAACGCTTGTGGAGAACATCGATTTTCTCAACGGCGCTGTCCCTATTGTCTATTGTCATCATGAGCGGTACGATGGTTCGGGGTATCCGAACGGCATGCGCGGAAAAGAAATCCCTATCCACGCAAGGATATTTTCGGTAGCCGATACGCTCGATGCGATTATCACGGACAGGCCGTACCGGAAAGCCATGCCGCTCTCCTCGGCGAAGAGCATTATTGTAAAAGAACGGTGCAGCCAGTTCGATCCGGATGTGGTGGAC
>CAZHXC010000257.1:0-4453 GCA_964536145.1 uncultured Spirochaetales bacterium
CAGCCAACCCGCCGAGACTTCCCGCAAAGCCTTCCAAGGCGCCTTCGCTCATGATGATGAGAAGCTGTTGTTTCTTCTTCAGTCCGATGGCACGAAGGGTGCCGTACTCGCCCGTCAGCTCAAATACGTTCATCAAAATGGCGTTTGTGATGACAGTTGCCGCGACAATCACCACCAGCAGGTCGATAACGAACTTGAAAATGTCAAAGAACTCGAGGGCCACCGCAAAGCTGCCGTGGATGTCCCGCCAGGTAACAGCCTCGATTTGGTACTGCGAAGCGATCTCCTCGGTTCGCTCAACAAATTCTCCCGCGTCATCCGGAGAAGCAAGTTGTACTCTGATCTCGATAGTCCTTTCTCCAAGATAGAGCAGGTTCGCAGCCTCGCTATGGGTAAGGAAAAACCGCCTGTCATCGAACTCAGGGCTGCCGGTTTTAAATATTCCCGCCACGGTGTATTGGCGGTAATACGGTCTCCCCGCGCTGTCCTGTGTAAGAACGATCACTTCGCCACCCATACCCGCGCCCAACACCCCTGCCGTCGGCTCAGAGAGGGTGATATCCTGAGGACCCTCCGGCATGGTTCCCTCCTGCAGACCTTCTCTCACATCAACAAAAAAGGAGCTGTCATGTTTCATTCCGACGCCGGTGAGCGGCATATTCCTCTCACCTTGCATGACCATGCCGCCAAACTCGATTATTTTTTCAGCGTGCACCACGAAATCGAGCCCTTCGATCTCGTCTATCAGGGCATCCGGATCAGCTATCGTGTACTGCAACGACCGGGGATTGACCCGGTCGCCATATCCTTTTCCGTGAAGCTGAACGTGGCCGGTATTCAGGTACAGGTTCCTGAAAAATGACTCCCGCATCCCTTCCATCATCGATTCAACCACAAGCATCACGACAATCGACAATAGAACGGCAAAGACGATGAGAATCGTCCGCTTTGCGTGTTTCCGCATATTGAGTAGTGCAAGCTTCAGGAACATCACGTACCGTTATCCCGGGTTTCCGTCCGTTCTATCCTGCCGTCTTTGAGATACATCACCTGGTGCGCGTAGCTCATCACCGACTGATTGTGCGTGGAGAACAGAAAGCTTACGCTCCGTTCACGGTTGAGCCTCTTCATCACCTCGAGCACCATGTCTCCGGTTTCGCTGTCGAGGTTGGCGGTGGGCTCATCGGCTATGACTATCTCCGGCCGGTTTACGAGCGCCCGCGCAATAGCCACGCGCTGCCGTTGGCCACCGGAAAGCTCATCGGGTTTATGGGTCTCATATTCGGAAAGCCCTACCGCATCAATCAAATCGCGCGCCCGTTCTCGTCGTTCCTCCGTCTGCCTGCCGGCAAGAATCAGAGGAAACTCCACATTTTCAATGACATTGAGCACGGGCACCAGATTGAACGCCTGAAATATGAAACCCATCGTGGAGAGCCGCAAGTCCGCCGCTTCATCATCGCCCATATCGGCTAAGTTCGTTTCATTCATCAGTACAACACCGGAGTCCGGATGATCGATACACCCGACGATATTGAGGAGCGTGGTCTTGCCGCAACCCGACGGGCCTACCACACAGAGAAAATCCCCCTTCTCCACGGTAAAGGAAATCCCTTGTACCGCGTGTATCTTTGTCTTCCCGAGGGAATAGGTCTTCTCAACCTCCCGGACATCAAGAAGCGCCATCACTCTTCTCCTCGGTCAGATAACCGCGGGTGAACATGCCTGATGGGAAAGTCGCCCTGATTTTCATGGAGAGTGTTCTGAGCACCGTGTAGGACTTCTCTTCGGTCATTGACTTGACCCGCATCACCGTTGGCCTGACCATTCCGGCGATTTCCTGAAACTCCGAGAGGTGCATGCGCTTGAAAAGAAGCCCGGAGCGCGAATAGAAGTCGATACGGACCGGGATCATCGGTTTCTTTCGAACATAAACCTCCATTTTTCCATAGGCTGCGTCTTCAGCCGAAGCGGTGGCCCGGATAAGCCGGCACTCCACAACCCCGAGGGCGGGATGCTCTATTGTCTGCTCCTCTCCAAAGGCTGCGGTGTAGCGTTCGGCGTAGCCGGCGCCGCTCACATCGCTGTTGGACAACAGGGTACCCTGAAATGACCTTCTACCGGAGAGCTCGATGGCCCTATCGGCCATTGACCTTGGATTGTACATCCGGACACTGTCCCCTTTGGTCAGCATCCTGGTGCCGGCAAGCCGTCTTGGCGCGATAATTTCGATATAGGTACCACTGCCACGCCGGTGGTACATCTCCATTTCAAGGCTGGTTTTCGGCCGAGGCGGGTCACGGGTCTCAATTTCTATTCTCATCGAAAAACTTTGCGGGTAGAGAATTGCGTCTATCTGTTCGAGCACCTCTCCGGCGCCCGCGCTGGTCTCGCTTTGGGCGGGCGCCGGCCCGGCGCCTGCAATTGCACAAAGCAACATCCAAAGAGCCTTCTTCACTACCGGTCTCATAAGTTATCTCTCCCTGCTTTTGTAAGCTAGACACGAAAGACCGCCAGGGCACATAACCGGATAAGGCTAAATGGGAGAGGAAAATAGCTTATTGTGGCCTGGAAGCAGTGCTCCGCGCGCAGTTCCGAGACGAAGTCGAGGCTGTTTGAGCACGGAGCACTGCTGCAGGGCCAATACCAATATTTCATAGCTTGCGAAAAGCCCGTCTGTGAAATCGCACCCTCAAGAACGCGCTTCTGGACTGTATTCGCATGGCATTGTAAAATTGTGAGAATTGCGAATGGGAGCAAGCCGAAGAGGAGCAGGATATGGCTATGCAGGGCACAAGTGTCACAACAGATACGTTATGGGGACGATTCGAATCGACGCGTGATCATCTGTTTAATCAGTACACCGAGGTCCGGTATCGCCCGGATACCGGTTTGAGCCTCGAGGAGCTGGAAAACGAAGTTTCATCCTATCTGAGAGACCACGCTGATCAGCCGCGGGTTTTGCAGAAGGCGAATGTCTTTCGTATCGTCTTGACCCGGGGGCAAATAGCCATCGATCCGGAGGATTGGTTTGTCGATAAAATCAACCACGGCTGCCCTGTGCGGAGTCTCGGCAGCGAGAAAAAGCCGCATAAAGGCGGAATTATCCGGCGGCTCGCGGTAGGATGGCTCGAGGAGGCGATAGAAGGCCCTATTGCACAAGAGGCAGCCTTTCTCCACGACGCTTACAGACGGGGTCAGGCGAAAGGCCCGCGAGGCGGCTTGGATCGCAGTCATATCGCTCCCGGCTGGGACAGGACGCTTGATCGGGGTCTTTCCGGGCTGTTGGATGATGTATGTTCGGCAAGAGAAGCCCTCGGAAGCGATGCGACCTCCGAACAGCTGGATTTCTACGAAGCGGTGGAGACGGTCTATGGCGCCGCGATCGAGCTTGCGGGTCGCTACTCCCGGCTCGCCTCTGAAATGGTGCAGGAGTTTCCGGAGCATCGGGAACGGCTGCTCGCGATTTCCTCCGCGATGAGCAACGTACCGGCACACCGCCCGCGTAATTTTCACGAGGCACTGCAGTTCATGTGGCTCATGCACGAGCTTATCGAAATGGAAGGCGAGTTTGTCCGGTCCATGGGGCAGTTTGACAGGACGCTCTACCCCTTCTTCAAGGACGATATCGATTCAGGTCGGCTTACCCGCGACCAGGCCAAAGAGCTGATTCAATTCTTCTGGTACAAGTGGTACTCGCGGACTCAAGGAGAGGAAAACGGAAAGAACTTCTGCTTTGGCGGTCAATACCCCGATGGCAGCGAAATCACCAACGAGCTCACCTACCTGGCGCTCGAGGCGTTCGAAGAATTGCGCACTCCGGACCCAAAGCTCTCGGTCAGGTTTCTTCCCACCTCTTCGGACAAGTTGTACCACAGGGTTGCGGAACTAATTCAGGAAGGCCACAACTCCTTTGTCCTCATGAACGATCCTGTTGCAGTTGAGGCGCTTGTGCGTCGCGGCAAAACCGCCGAGGATGCGAGGTGCTATCTGCCGATCGGTTGTTACGAGCCCGCCGTTGAGGGCAAAGAGGTGGGCTGTACCATGAATATGACTATCAACCTCGCAAAGGCGGTGGAGCTTGCTCTACACGACGGGCTTGATCCCATGACCGGCGAGCAGGCAGGTCCGTATACCGGAGACCCGAAAGATTTCAGCGGTTTTGACGAGCTTCTCGACGCATACACCGCGCAAATGGACCACATCCTCGAAGGGACTATCAGGAGTATCCGGGCAGCCGAGGGAGCGTGGCCGCAGATCAACCCCTCACCTTTTATCGCGGCAACTATCGAAGATTGCATCGCACGCGGCAAGGATATCGGGCAGGGCGGACCGCGCTACAACTCGGTCGGGTATGTCGGCACCGCCATTGCCAATGCCTGCGATTCGCTCCTGGCAGTCAAAAAGGCCGTTTTTGATGAAAAGCGCTTTACTATGGAAGAGATTCTTCAGG
>CAZHXC010000257.1:4463-5698 GCA_964536145.1 uncultured Spirochaetales bacterium
TTCGATGGTCAGGAACCGATGCGCCAATATCTGCTAAACAGGGTAGCCAAGTGGGGCAACAATGATGAAGAATCTGACGCGTTGGCAAAAACCATAGCGGATCACTTCTGCAACAAGGTCCACACGTTTCAAAACGGCAGGGGCGGTTCCTGTCAGGCCGCGCTCTTTTCGCTGACCTTTGCCCTTGAAGGGGGGCTTCTTACCGGCGCGCTGCCTGACGGTCGCAAAGCACAGGAATCTTTGGCGCCGGGAATTGGGGCGGCCTACGGCAGAGACCGGAACGGCGTGACCGCTCTTATGGACTCGGTGGCAAAGCTCGACTCGACGCTGATGCCGAACGGCGCCGTTCTCGACGTGACCCTTCATCCAAGCGCCATCGAAGGCGAAGAAGGTGTGGAAGACCTCGCGGCTCTCATCAGGACATTTTTTCTGAAGGGGGGTTATGCTCTTCAATTCAACGTCTTTGACATAGACACACTCCGTGATGCCCAACGATACCCCGAGCAGTATGCAAATCTCCAGGTACGGGTGACCGGTTGGAGCGTTTATTTCACTTCGATGACCACCCTCGAGCAGGACCAGTATATCGCCAGGATTGCACATGGCACCTGATGAACGGAAAGGGTGGATTTTTGACATCAAGCGGTACGCGGTCCATGACGGCCCGGGAATCAGATCGACAGTTTTCCTGAAGGGCTGCGGGCTCGCCTGCAGATGGTGCCACAATCCCGAGTCAATCAGCAGCGCACCGGAACTGCTACTCCAGGCCGCACGTTGTATCGGATGCGGTGCATGCGTGCAGGTCTGCCCGAATGAAGTACACAGATTTGATGAAGAGGGCGTGCACCATATTGCGAGGGACCGCTGCGTCCGGTGCGGCCGTTGTGTAGAGTCCTGCTACGCTGGAGCGCTCCTCATGGCGGGATGGGAAGTCACCGTGGAAGAGGTTGTCAAAACGCTCCGTGAGGACCGGGAGTTTTACGAAACATCCGGAGGTGGGATAACGCTATCCGGCGGAGAGCCGTTTATTCAGAGTGATTTTACTCTCGCGCTTCTCAAGGCGTGCAAGGAAGAAGGTTTTCACACCGCGGTGGACACATCGGGCCATGTACCGTGGCACGCCATCGAACAGGCGCTGCCCTACATCGATCTCGTCCTCTACGATCTAAAACACATGGATCCGGAGGCGCACAAACAAAATACCGGGGCGCCGAATGACCGCATACTGATAAATC
>CAZHXC010000258.1:0-288 GCA_964536145.1 uncultured Spirochaetales bacterium
GGGCGAGGTTCGTACCGCAGAAAGTGCGGAGGACCTGGGTGCTTTGCCCGAAATCAAGAACAGGGAGGAAACCTGGGAGCTGATCACCGAAGAGGAGTACCAGAGACGTGCATCTCGCGGTGCCCTTGGTGATACCGACGATGCGCTCGTGATGCCGGAGGTGGATGAGCTTGTAGAAAGCGTAAACGGCGACAACGATCAAATTGACGGGGTTTTGGAGGAGATTCCGGAGCCTGAGCCGGCAGAAGCAACAGAGCCGGCAGAGGCAGCAGAGGAATCCCCGGCTGA
>CAZHXC010000258.1:298-4874 GCA_964536145.1 uncultured Spirochaetales bacterium
AAGTGGAGTCAGCTGAGGAAACTGTGGAGCTCGAAACCTCGGCAGAGCCGGTTGAAGATCTTGATCTTGCAGAAAGTCCACTCGAGCCAATCGCAACTGAAAATTCTATTCTTGAGATAGTGCGCGGCGAGGATGAAACGGTCGACGATATGGATCTTAGCCGGTTTTACTATGATGACTATGATGTTGAAGATCGCGAGGACGAGGAAGCGATTACCCAGTATGGTGATGCCGGAGCTCAAGAGCTTGAGGAAAGCCTTGAGAGTGTTTCTGAGGAGGAGGAACCGCTTGATGCATATATCGACCTGGAACCGGCGGATGAAAACGACGCTGAGGACTTTGATTTAGAGTTTCTCAGTTCCGGGGAGACACAGGAAACGGTCGAAGCGGCTGCGGAAGTAGTCGATCTTGATATCGAGATTGGTGATGAGGTTCCAGAGCAGGAGTTGCAGGAAATAGCTGAGGCGGCTCAAGCTGTATCGGAGGTTTCCGGTGATGTTGTGGAAGACCATAGCTATGACTCGATCATCGAAGTAGAACCACTTTCAGATGATGAAGAGATCGTAATAAGCGTTGATGACAATCTTTCGCCCCTCACGGAGGTGGCGCCGCTGGGCGACGAGATCCCGGAGCCTGTTAGGTCGCGCGTGGTTGACGAAAGCGAAGCCGAAGAAGAGGGCATATCGATAGATGTTCCGCGGCTGCCGGATGAGTTCTATGAACAGCTTGAAGAATTGGAGCTAGTTTACGAAAGGCAGTACAAAGAAGTCTCACTCGAGCAGATACCGTCGGGCTATCCCATGCTCTCGAAAGCGTTTAACTATGCGACACCCGCGCAGAATTTGCCGGTTTTGGAAGCTGAGCACGATCAGCAGGATGAGCAGGATGAGCAAGGCGAGGCGTACCCACAGGCCTCGGGAGAGTCGGTCCGGATGCCGGCTGCTCCCGGTGAGAGCGATTCGCGCTCCACTGATGAAGACTCCGCCGGCGCCTTCCTGGAAGAAGAGGGGGAGGTGTCAGATGTGGAAGACCTCGAAGCAGCTGATCTTCCCGACACCCATGAGCCTCATACCACCGATGCACCGGATGATCAGTTTGAAAAAAGAATGGCCGGACTCAGGGAGCAAGGTGAGATAGAACTATACACGATTGCGGAGTTGGTAGAGGAACTTCAGGATTACCTCAATCCCGTGGAGTTCAGAGAAGGCGTATTCCAGGTTAGCGACGGTGCCTTTCGCTCCGAAGAGACGCAGGAGGCGGACGGGAAACTGAGCGAGCTTATCGATGATGTGACCGCCAAAGACGAAGTATCCGGTATCGACGCACTGTTTGCCAAGACATTGGAAACCGATGAACTTCCTGTAGATTTTTTCCCGGACAATGCAGCAGATGAATCACAAAGCGAAATACAAAGCCGGCAAAAAAAGCTTCTCATTGAAGAAGACGGCATAAATTTTGACCAATATGTAACGGCTGGAAGCGGGTCGCAATCGTCTCTGAAAGAGCTCCGGGGGCTCACCAAGGTCTCCCGTGTTTTCAATGCCCTCTCTGCTGTAATACTTACAAGCGGCGAAGAGGGTCTTCACGTGGAACATGGTATAGGACTTGAAGACACCAACACCGACGGTCTGTTGATACCCTACTCATCCACAGTTTATGAGCGCATCCTCGCGAATCGATATTTTCTCTTTCTCAGGACGAAAACTACAGGGATCCCGACCCTTGATTCGCTTTTCAGGGAAGAGGGCTCAAGATCTTTCAACAGCAGCCTGTTTATGCCCATCATCTTTCGGGGTAAGCCCGCCTATCTCTTTCTCGGAATTAAACAATCCGATATCGATATTATCTCGAGTTTGAGACAAATTTTCAGATATTGAACGGGAGCGCAAAAAAGTTCACATGTCAACAAAGGTTGTATACATTAGTTGACAGATAGATAGAATTTTCTGTAATATTTCTAATTGGATTATCTAGGGGAAGAATATGGCAATAATAATGTACATTGTGCTTCCCCTCGCGGGTATTCTTCTAGGTTGGTTTATAAGATGGCTTTATGCCAGATTTCAACTCTCTTCTTTGGAGCAGAGGGCTGAAAGAGTAACTCAAGATGCAATTAAGGAAGCCGAGGCTTTAAAAAAGGAACTGTTGATTGAAGCAAAGGACACATTGCTTCAGGAACGCAATCAGCAAGAGAAGGAATTTAGAGAACGGCGAAACGAGCTGCAGAGACTCGATAGGAGACTCATTCAGAAAGAAGAGAATCTAGAGAGAAAATCGACAGAAGTAGAGCGTCAACAAAAGGCGATCAGCGAACGCGAGGGCAAGCTGGAAGAGCGGGAACAAACGCTACGGCAGGAAGAGGAGCATTGGCGGAGCGAACTTGAAAAAATCGCGGGAATCAGCGCAGAAGAGGCAAAGAATTTAATTATTCTGTCTCTTCAAAATGAAGCAAAACACGACGCCCAGGTTGTTATAAACAAGATAGAACAGGAAGCGCAAGTCACCGCTGATAAGAAGGCGAGAGAAATCCTTATTTCGACCATTCAAAGGCTTGCCACTGATATCAGTTCGGAAATAACTGTGACCTCTGTAAGTCTTCCAAACGATGAAATGAAAGGCCGGATTATCGGTCGCGAAGGAAGAAACATCAGAACGCTTGAAACTCTGACAGGTGTAGATATCATTATCGACGATACCCCTGAAGCGGTTGTTATATCCTGTTTTGATCCGGTGAGAAAGGAAGTAGCGAAAGTCTCTTTGGAGCGGTTGATAGCTGACGGAAGGATTCACCCTGCCAGAATCGAGGAAGTGGTCCAGAAAGTCACAAAGGAAGTCAATCAGATCATCCAGGAAGAAGGTGAGAAGCTTCTCTTTGATCTTGGTATCCACAATATCAGTCAGGAAGGCATCAGGGCTTTGGGAAGGCTGCATTTCAGAACGAGTTACGGGCAAAACGTGCTCATGCACACAAAAGAAGTGGCCATGCTTGCCAGTATGCTTGCGGCACAAACCGGGGCGGACCGGGAAATTGCCAAGAGGGGCGCGGTGTTTCACGACATAGGCAAGGGAATTGAGACTAACGGTGATAAGAACCATATAGAGCTTGGTATGGAGCTTGCCCGCAAGCTAGGTGAGGATGAAAAGGTGATCAATGCAATCGCCTCACACCATGGAGACGTAGAACCCACCTGTCTTGAATCCGTGCTCGTCCAGACCGCGGATGCAATTTCAGCCTCCCGGCCGGGTGCGAGGCGTGAGACGCTTGATAATTACATCAAACGGCTGGAGAATCTCGAAAGGATTGCCGAAAGCTTTGACGGTGTGGAAAAGAGCTTCGCCATACAAGCCGGAAGGGAATTGCGGATTATGGTTGACAACGGGAAAGTCGGTGATGAAGAAGCAAAACAGTTGGCAAAGGACATTGCACAGAGAATTGAAAACGAGCTTCGATATCCCGGTCGAATCAAAGTTACAATCATACGCGAAACCCGTGTAATCGAATACGCAAGATAGCGGATGGCTGACACAATTACGGCTCTGATCCTGGGCGACATAGTTGGACAACCAGGGTGCAGAGCCCTATTTATCGGACTAAAAGGCCTCATCAAGAAATACAACGCCGATTTTGTCGTGGTAAACGGAGAAAACGCAGCCGGTGGATTCGGTCTTACACCTGATCTGGCCGATCAAATATTCGGAAACGGCGTAGATGTAATCACCAGCGGAAATCACATCTGGCAGAAGAGAGAGGTTCTCAAATATCTCGATGTGACCGAAAGGCTTCTCCGGCCGGCAAACTACCCCAACGATGTCCCGGGTAAGGGATACTGTGTTGTCTCGAAGAAGGAGTTCAGACTAGGTGTGATAAACCTTCAGGGGCGCGTCAGGATGTACGATCTTGAAAGTCCCTTTGACGCGGCGCAGAGCATTGTCAGATCCCTAAATGAACATACCGACGGGATCGTCGTGGATTTCCATGCGGAGGAAACCGGAGAAAAAGAAGCGCTCGCGCTTTACCTGGACGGCAAAGTCAACGCCGTCGTTGGTACCCATACCCATGTACAAACCGCTGACGAACGGATCTTGCCGGGCGGTACGGCGTGTATAACCGATCTTGGGATGACCGGACCGACGGGAAGCGTAATTGGCGTTGATCCGGAGATTTCGATCAGGCGGTCTCTCACGCAGATGCCTCTAAAAATGGAAGTGCTGGAAATGCCCGGGGTGATTCGCGGTGTTGCGGTGGAAATATCACGGGAGGGGAAAACGCTCAGTATCACGAGAATAGCGGAGTATCCAGGGTTTTGACAAAGCGAGCGCTTCTCCAGGTTTTGCTCGAACGGTATCCGGAGGAATCGCGAAAAACACTCTATTCAAGCATATTGTGCGGTGAAGTATTCGTAAACGGCGAAAGATTACGAGATCCAAAATATCCTATCCCGCCGGACGCTTCGATTGAATTCGCCAAAGAACCATACGTTTCCCGCGGCGGACTAAAGCTCGAATACGCTTTGAAACACACGGATTTCATTGTGAAAAATCGCGTTGTGCTCGATGCGGGTTCATCTACAGGCGG
>CAZHXC010000258.1:4884-5694 GCA_964536145.1 uncultured Spirochaetales bacterium
CTGCAGCACGGTGCAAGCCATGTCCACGCCGTGGATGTGGGAACCAACCAGCTTGCGTACGTTCTGCGCATGGATTCGAGAGTGACGGTACACGAAAACACAAATATTATGAGCGCCGGGCCGTTCGAACCGGAGCCGGAAGTGGCTGTGGCCGATATTTCTTTTCGTTCACTGCGCAAAGCCGCTTCACGTATTCTTGACCTGACATCCGGGAAGGAAGCCCTGGTGTTGTCAAAGCCACAGTTTGAGTGGCCAAAAGAAGACAGATCGTTTGACGGCGTCGTGAAGGACTCCGGTTCGGCTCAGAAGATCCTTTTTGCATTGGGCAAAAGCCTGATTTCCGAAGGGGTACACATCCATGCTGTTGTGCCATCGCCCATAGCCGGCAGAAAGGGAAACAGAGAGTTCTTTTTGCTCGTAAGCCGAAGGAAGGGTTTTGATGTTGATCATCTATACGCGGCAATTGAAGCGGCGGTCTGTTCTCTCTTGCCCTACAGTGATTCTCGGGACAGCGGCTCTCCGATGAAGGGACTCTCAGGCCCCAGATAGGAAATCCGTTCGCCGTTAATCAAAAATTGAACCGACTTCACATTCTGGAACTCGGTTGCGGTGAAAACAATCTGCTGGAGCTGCGAACGATACCCTTCTTCGCCAAAGGCGTTGAACCGGAATGACTCGTTGAAATTGATGTATGCGGTTTCTCCCCTTATGGTAATGCCACGCAGTTCTGTGCCTTCGGGTACGAGCGAGAGAAGACCGCCTCGCGCATCATCCGCAGAGAGACCGCCCAAGAGCGAACGGAGTGTATCG
>CAZHXC010000259.1:0-5672 GCA_964536145.1 uncultured Spirochaetales bacterium
GAAGAGAAAGAAATGGACCTTTCCAAGGTTCCTGAAATTAAAACGCAGATCATGATCAACATTGCGAGTCCAGCAGCGGCGTTTCGCTGGTGGCGCCTGCCGAGCGAGGGTGTCGGGCTCGCCCGGATGGAGTTCATTATCAACAATTTTATCAAGATACACCCCATGGCTCTGGCCCATTTTGATGAGCTCGAAGATGAGAAAGTAAAAAGAGAGATAGAGGAGCTGACGCGTGGTTATGATGATAAGAGCGACTATTTTGCCGACCGTCTCGCTCTCGGCATTGCCCGCATTGGGGCGTCCCAGCATCCTGATCAGGTGATTGTCCGGATGAGTGACTTCAAGACGAATGAATACGCCGGCTTGATCGGGGGTGAACGGTTCGAGCCTGAGGAGGAGAATCCGATGCTCGGTTTTCGCGGCGCGGCGCGTTACTATTCGGACCGTTACCGGGACGGATTTGCTCTCGAATGCCGTGCCATCAAAAAAGTCCGAGAACAGATCGGACTCGATAATGTAGTAGTGATGATACCTTTCTGCCGTACACCCGAAGAAGGAGAAAGAGTCCTCGAGGTGATGAAGGACAACGGGCTTGTGCGGGGAGAGAACAACCTGGAAGTGTACGTCATGGTGGAAATCCCCACCAATATCGTGCTCGCTGCGCGTTTCGCCGAGCTGTTCGACGGGTTCTCCATCGGCTCAAACGACCTGACTCAGTTGGTACTCGGTGTGGACAGGGATTCCGAGGAGCTCTCGGAGTTGTTCGACGAGCGTAACGAAGCCGTGAAGACTATGATCCGGCAACTGATCGAAACCGCTCATGAGCATGATACAAAAGTAGGCATATGCGGCCAGGCGCCGAGTGACCACCCGGGCTTTGCCTCGTTTCTTGTCGAGGCCGGGATTGATTCAATGTCACTCAATCCTGACAGCGTGATCGATGTTATCCGGAAAGTAAGTGAAGTGGAGAATAAGGCATAAAAAGCGGGTGCGGCGGCGTTGGGCCGGCCGCGATGTGTGACGGCCGCGGCCGGAAGGCCGCGGCACTTGGACCTGCCGCAATCACTCCACGTGTATAATATCCACCGGGCAGCCGGCCGCCGAGTCTTCAACGCATTCACGTTGTTCTTCGGGCACATCGCCTTCGGCGTTACTGCCGCCGGCTCGGTATTGAGCGACTATCTGACTGAATCCGTCTTCGGGATTCTCTTCAAAAACATCCGGGCAACTGTCCCAGCAAAGGGCGCAGCTTGTGCACTCTTCCCTGTCAATAGTAACTTTCATATAATTATCTCCTTGTATTGTATTATATATTGACTTCAATGTTGTTCACTACGAGTTTGACACCGGCAATACTCATCGCTATATCGGTTGCGCTTTCCCTCGCGTCGAACGTGGAGACTTCTCCGGTGAGGGTGACTATCCCTGAGTCAACCTCGACAGTAACCATGTCTACGTTGATGCTCGTATTCCTGTCGAATGCGTCAACGACATCTTCGGCAATCATCGAGTCTACGATATTTTCCGTGGGTACTACTACGATCTTGTTGACAACACCGATAATCCCTTCGATATCCATCACAATCTCTTCCGCCCTGTCCTTTTCCCAGGCAGTGACCACCTCTCCGTTCACCGTAGCCAGGCCTCCAATGACCTGAACTTCCGGGTCTTCGATCTCAACACTCGCGCTCCACATCAATCTGCTCTCAGCGCGGGCGCTCAAGTACGGATCGGTAGAGACGGGTTCGGGGAGCTTTACCGATATTTCGTTATGTACGGTTCTCACACCGGCTATCGACAACGCGTCCTCCAGCGCGGCGGTTCTTGCTGAGAATGAGGGGACGGTGCCGGAGAGCGTTACTTCTCCGTTGTCCACTTCAATCTCAATATCCGACGCGTCAACCTGGCTGTCCCATTCGAGCTGATCACGGACCAGACGCGCAATATCCGCATCGGTGTATTCGATTACGCTCTCACCGCTCACCGAGAGGAGATTTGCCATTCCCTTTACTCCGGGGGTGTTTGCCGCGGCGCGGGAGGCGGCACCATGGGCAACCCAGTCGCTCACGGTACCCTCCATGGTCACAAAACCGTCCTCCACGGTAATCTCAACATTGTCAGCGTTCACATTTCTGTTTCGGTTGAGCGCTTCCATCACTTCTTCAGCAATGACTTTGTCGAGGATTTCTCCTTCAGGAGCCACCGCTATCTGATTGTCCACGTTCAACACACCGTCGACCGTGGAGGCCACCTCCTCGGCATGGAGCTTCTTCCAGTACTCGTCTACGGTACCTTCGAGAACGACGGTTCCCGCGTTCACGGTTACCGATATATCAGATGCATCGATTTGAGAATCTACGAGCAACGCGTTCTCCACCGCCAATTCGAGCGACAGGGCAGGCGCCATATCGGCGGGACCGATTGAAAGGTCGCTTTCGACAAGCGCCACGCCGTCCACTTCCCAGGCATCGGAGATGGCGGCCTCTCTGGCAAACAGCGATTGTACCGTACCGGTAAGGATTACCTTTTGGCCTTTGACTTCTACCTTGATTTCTGACGCATCCACGCGCGTATCCCCGGCGAGCTGATCAACCACCTCTTTCTTTATCTCTTCTTCGGGTGAAACCTCACCGCCGCCTGACGCCCAGAGCACAACCGGGGACAGCAAAGCGAGCAGCACTACGAGAAATAGATTTCTTATGTGCATGTGATACCTCCTTTTATCCAGTTTCGTTCAAGGATGGCAAATCTCGGCTCTGTCTTGAATAATCTGAAAGGCTTAAATGGCGGCTTTTTTCATACTATAGTAAGAGAAACGTGTATCGCGCGGGGTAAATATGAGCGCCAGTGAGATCAACGAACCTTTTCTTATCCTACTCATCGGGGTTATTGCGATTCTTGCGGTTCTGCTGCAGTCGAGAATGAAAGCGTTGGGGATTCCCTCTTTGGCGGGATTCATCCTGCTTGGGTTCGCAATTCGCGCTATAGACACACAGGTCGGCTTCCTTACCGAACAGGCGTTACGGATATTTGATCTGCTTGGAAAAATCGGCGTAATCTGTCTTCTGTTTCGCATCGGCCTTGATTCCGATGTCGTCAGGCTGGTAAAGCAAATCCGGCACGCGGCGGTCATCTATGCTGCAGGTGTGATCGTCAATGGAGTTGCGGGCTTTTCCGTGGCACACTGGCTGCTTGGGGCAGACACAATCCCGAGCATATTCGTAGGGGTAGCACTGACCGCTTCAAGCGTGGGAGTAGCAGTAGCGGTATGGCAGGACTCCAGCGCCCTGAATACAACCGCCGGTGATTTGCTCGTGGATGCCGCGGAGCTCAACGACCTGAGTGGTGTCGTCTTTGTGGCGCTTCTTTTTGCAGTGGCGCCGGTAATCCGAGGAGGACCGATCGGTGAGGCGTTGCCTGCGTTGGGAAGAACGCTTCTCATTGTGCTGGTAAAGCTTATCGGGTTCAGCGCGCTGTGCCTGCTCTTCTCCCGTTTTGCCGAAAAGCGGTACACTCGTTTTTTCAGCCGTGTGGAAACCAATCCCGGCTTCACGATAACGCTTGCGGCTACCGCCTTCGTGCTCGCGGCGGTTGCGGGGCTTCTCGGTTTTTCGGTGGCGATTGGGGCCTTCTTTGCGGGACTGGTTTTCAGCCGAGATCCCGATGCCGTGCGCATGGAAGCTTCCTTTAGTACGATCTACAACCTCTTTGTTCCGTTCTTCTTTATCGGTATCGGCCTGTCCTTTGATCCGCAAGCCGCCGTCTCTTCATTGGGCATCGGCGCCGTATTGAGTGTCGTGGCTATCCTGCCGACCTTCCTGGCCGTCACCGGAAGCAGCCTACCATTTATGAACGGAAGAGCAGCGGTGCTCATCGGGTTGAGCAAGATACCCCGGGCCGAGATAACCATGATTATCATGCAGACCGGCAGAAATATGGGGAGTTGGGCGGTTCCCGCCGAGATTTTTGGCGCAATGGTTGTTGTCAGCCTGGTAACAAGCACCGCGATTCCGCTGCTGCTCAAACGGCTGTTTATCCTCTGGCCCGACTGTACCGATTGAATGTCGCGGCGGAGGTCACCACCGACGCGAAACTACACTCGGTCGGTATGCGGCTTGGCTTCTGAAATCTCTCCCGCCTTTTTCAGCCCGATTTTGCAGGTTATTGGCCCGATGATTTCAAAGATGATACTTGTCGCGGTGATGGTAGTAATCACCGAGGCGCCTATCGCCGCTCCCCATGCACTGATGTCTGAAAACTCCTGTTTCACAATCAGAGACAACCCGATGGCCACACCCGCCTGAGAGAGAATGCCCATGCCAAGGTACCTCCTGATTTTTGGTTCCGACCGGCCAATCGTTGCCCCGAGCCACGCTCCTCCCATGAGACCCGCGGACCTCGAGGCTATATAGATAACCCCCAAAAGCCCGAGTGAAGGTAAAACGGCAACGTGCAAATTGGCGCCCGCGAGGACAAAGAAGAGCACAAACAGCAGCGGCATTACCGATTGCAAACCTTCGCGGATTTTGTGAATGAGATTGCTCCGGCGGGTGTTTACTATCGCCATTCCTACGATGAGATTGGTGAGAATCAGCGATAGGTGAAGCCAAACCGATATCCCGATCGTGAGAAGCACAAAGGCAAAGGTGAGGACAAAAACATCCCGTTCGCTCTCGCTTGTTCGCGCAAACAGAAAGTAGAGAGCGGAAATCACCGCACCTATCAATAAGCTCAAACCGACTTCTTTCAGAGGAGTGAGGATAAGGAGCCCAACACCAACGGCCTCCGCACCGGCGGCATGCTCGAGTATCGATCGGGCGAAGGCCGCGGCAAATCCAAAGATGACGATGCCCAATCCGTCATCGAACCCAACAACCGCGTAGAGAGCCTGTGTCAGCGTTCCTTTCGCCCGGTACTCCTGTATTATCGCCACCGTACCGGCAGGAGCGCTCGCCGGGGCAATGGCTCCAAAAATGAGCGCAAGCGGCAGATCCCTGGTGAACAGATAGACCGCCGATGCCACCAGTACAAAGGCCAGCAGAGATTCTGAAAGAATGATCGCAATCATTCCCGAGCCAAGCTTCCTGAGCGTAGCGAAGTTCAGCTCGAGCCCGATACTGAGAGCTACAAAGCCGAGGGCGATATCGGTGATAAACGAGAGATCGTTTTTCAGCGGTTCATTGATGATCCCGATGAGCGATGGGCCAAAGAGCACACCCACAAGCATGAACCCGATAATCGACGGGAGACGTATGTACTTCACCCCCTTGCCGGCGAAAAAACCGATCAAGGTCAACAGGCCGATAACACCGAGAACCGGCATCCCGAGTGATTCCAGCCATCTTTGCATGTCCGCAATAAATACTTCCATATCGATGCTAGAACTCGATCAGTCCATTCGCATAGGAAAGCTCACTCACCGTCAGAAGCACTCCAGGATTATCGCTTATGCCTGTAACCCGTGTGTTGATGCGGCGTATTACATCGTTCGAAACATCCCTGTCCACCACGGCAATAATCACTCTGTTGAACTTCGATTGCGGTTCGCTCCAGTAGGACGCAAACAGCGGTATGCGATGGAGGTAATGCCCGGCGTTTGTCGCCTCGAGCACGGTGAGCGACCCGTTCACCGCAGCCGAGAAGATCTGCAGAATATCATCAAAGTATTCTTC
>CAZHXC010000260.1:0-1673 GCA_964536145.1 uncultured Spirochaetales bacterium
TTTTTCGATAGCCTCGAGCCCATCAGCGGCCTCGATGATTTCAAATCCCGTCCTCCGCAGTATTGTTCCGGCAATCTTGCGGATAAACTCCTCATCATCCATGATCAAGATCGTCCCGCTGCCGCGATACTCCCTGCTGCCGTCTTGCTGCTTATCGGTTTTTTTCGAGTGGACGGCGGGAAGGTGCATAGTAAAAACCGATCCTCCGCCGTCCTGTGATGCCGCCGCAATATGACCATCGTGCTTCTGAAGGATCGAATAACAGGTGGCGAGCCCGAGCCCGCTTCCCTGGTGTTTGGTGGTGAAAAACGGATCGAATATCCGCTTGATGATATTTGCCGGAATTCCCACGCCCTCATCCGTGATGGAAATCCGCACATACCGCCCCGCCGGGAGGTTGCCGATTTGCTGATCTTCCAGTGTAACGTTGCGGGCGGTAACTGTGATGGTACCGCCCATCGGCATCGCTTGCTGCGCGTTAATGATGAGGTTGTCCAGCACCTGGCCGATTTGATTTTCGTCGTAGTTGCAGTGCCAGAGAGAGTCCGGAATGTCGTAGGCGCACCGTACCGCCGAGCCCGAGAGCACAAAGGCGGTGTTGGCCTTGATTGTGGCCGCTATGTCGCCGCTTTGACGCATCGGCGCGCCGCCTTTGGAGAAGGTGAGCAATTGTTGGGTGAGGTCTTTCGCCCGGTTGAAGCTGCTCATCGCCCGGTCAAGATAGTCATGGACCGTATGATTGTCGGCGCTGTATTCCCGGGCTATATCGATATAACCAAAAATACCACCGAGCAAGTTGTTGAAATCGTGGGCAATTCCCCCTGCGAGGACTCCAAGAGCATCGAGCTTGTCGGTCCGTTGCATATGCTCAGAGAGGCGTTGCATTTCGGTGTCGTCGCGAAAGACCAACACAACGCCAAAGATGTTCCCCTGTGCGTCTTTGATAGGCGCCCCGCTGTCGGCAATGACACGCTCGATACCGTCCCTGGAGATCAGCATGGTATGGTTCCCCAGCTTGATGATCTCGCCTGTTGAAAGAACCTTTTGCACCGGGTTGGCGCAGGGCTTCCGGGTAAACTCGTTGATGATGGAAAACACCTCTTCCAGCGGTCTTCCTGCGGCTTCCTCCTGCCCCCAGCCGGTGAGCTCTTCCCCAATCCGGTTGATGAGGACAACTTTGCCTTCAGTGTCGGTGGTGATCACCCCGTCTCCGATGCTTGCCAGGGTAACCATGAGCCGTTCCCGCTCTTCGGCAATTGCCCGCTCCGCCTCTTTGCGTTCGGCTATATCGCGTACCATGCCCCAGATGTATGACAGCTCGCCGTTATTGTCGTACACCGCATAGGCATGAAGTTCGACCGGAAAAACCGAACCGTCTTTCCGGATGTATTCCTTTTCGTAAATCCCTGAATACCCTTTTTGCAGGAGGCGGTGTTCCCAAATCTCCTCGTATTCCCATGAGTGCCACTTTGCAGGAGTTACATCATCAAAGCTGTTCATCGCCTGCAGCTCTTCCAGGCTGTAGCCGAGCATGTCGCAATATGAGCTGTTGCAGTCGATGATCTTCCGGGAGAGATCAACCATAACATATCCGTCACGGCTGCCGTCAAATAACTGGCGGAACTTGCGTTCGGTTTCGAGCTTTGCGGCATCCGCCTTCATTCTGTGTATGG
>CAZHXC010000260.1:1683-5666 GCA_964536145.1 uncultured Spirochaetales bacterium
TAAGTGAATAATCTCCTCTATTACGGCTGCGCGGTGCAGGATATCCTCCTGTGCAAGGATCGATATCCCGCCTTGTTGCTGACCACCGTAGACAAAACCTATGACCGCCACCTGCTGCACTCTTAAGAGCTTCTCGGCTGCCTTTGCCGCCTGATGCGATACTTTGCGGGTGAGGAGGGCACGAATCCCCCCCGGCAATTTGCGGAGCCGTCCGCTGTAAAATATTTCAATTTCCTCCTCGGTCATGTCATCCATACTATGGATCTCTTTGGTGGGATCCATCCCAAGAACGGCATTGACCTCGGATACTTCCACATCAAGCCCGGCATATGCACATATTTGTGCGGCATTGACCGACTCGTCAAAAAGCGAAGCGACCACTACGCCATGTTCGATAACTTCCTGAACCGTCTCTGCCGTTACTTTGCATGCTTCTCCGGGCGTGACGGCATGAAGCAGCTTTTCCTGAACAGACGTGATAATTGCGGTGTTCTTTTCAGCCTGTTTCCGTTCGGTGATATCCAGATGAGTACCGGACATACGCAC
Organism: uncultured Spirochaetales bacterium; assembly: GCA_964536145.1. Classification (GTDB taxonomy): domain Bacteria; phylum Spirochaetota; class Spirochaetia; order ARS1246; family ARS1246; genus JAFGHN01. The sequence goes on from CAZHXC010000260.1 coordinate 2,230, forward strand.
CGCTTCACCGTCTTCATCACGCTCGGTCACCTGACCGCGGTCCAGCACCCAGATCCAGCCGCCGGATTTTGTCCGGAGACGGTGTTCGCTTTCATACACGGGTGTTTCTCCGCGGAGGTTCTCCTCGAGGACACGGTATACTGTCTCAATGTCATCCGGGTGAATCAGATTCTTCCATGAATTGACGTTACCCGTAATCTCTTCCAGAGAGTATCCCAGCATGGCGGCCCACCGCTCGTTGAAAACAACTTTGCCGGTTTTTACCTGCCAGTCCCAGGAGCCAAGGTCAGCGCCTCTGAGAACCATCTGCACGCGTTCCTCGCTTTCCACGAAAGCTCGTTGGACCGCCTTTTTCTCGGAAATATCGATGACCGTGACCAACAACTCGTCAAACTCGGCCTGTCGCCGATCATCAGCGTCAAACGAGAAGTTCGGCTGGGCTTCCAAATGAGCGTCGAAGCCGGAGCCGTCGGATCGTGCAAGCTTGAGTTCAATAAACTTGTTTGCCGGATTGCGGAAAAAGGACTTGAAACGTGCCCGGAATACGCTCTGGTCCTCGGGAGCAATGAAATCAGCAAACGGCTTCCCGGCGTTGACCTCAACGCCGAGCATCCTGCTGAAGGTTGAGTTTGCCTGCACCACGAGGCCCGAACGGTCGAGTACTACGTAGCCGACCGGTGCGTTTTGATAGAGATGCGATAGCCGGAGCCGGGTCTGCTCCATCTCCTGTTGGGCCCGGCGGAGTTCCTCGTTCTGCAGCTCGAGCTCGATTTGATGAACCTGCAGTTCATGCAGCAGCGTGGCCGCCGCTTCCGGATCTAAGCTTTCGCTCTTTTCCGGGAAGGTCCCTTTGAGTTGTTCCTCGGCGCGTCGCCGGAGATCAGTGCGGTCATCATGTTCAGAGGATGCGTTCATGCCGGATTTCTCATGGGTTTCTGACATATCAGTTATCTACTATTGTTACGGTACCGATAACGCGTAATGGTTTTCCTTCAGCGTTCCGCTCCACTACCTCTCCCTGATCAGCCAACAGCACGTAACCTCCATCTTTTGCCCGCAGCCGGTACGTTATTTCGTACCGGGATTCTTCACCCCGTAGATGGCGCCGCATGGCCTCCATCGCTTTCTCATAATCATCCGGGTGAATGCGGGAGGTCCACCACTCCAGGGTCTTGCCGGTTTCCTGCGGACAGAACCGGAGCATCCGTGCCTTGTTTTCGCTTATAGTCACCTTTCCGGTCTCAGGATACCACTCCCACCATGCGGCGCCGGTGACCTGGTAGGAAAACTCGAGATGTTCCCTCGCGGTCAGCTCGCGCCGCTCAGCGAGCACTCGTTCGGTAATGTCATCGAAGGTGGCGTACACTTCATAGGGTTTCGATTCGTTGTCCCGGAACCGGGGAACGGCGTTGACCAAGATCCAGTGATGCCGTTCATCAATTGGATTGAAAACGCCCATGACAAATCCTGAAACCGGCTTCCCGGTCCTGAGCGCCACCATCGCAGGGTGTTGATCACCCGGAAGCTCGCTACCGTCCTCCCGCATGGCTTTCCAGCGGGGGTCCATCGATGTTCTGCCTTTCATCTGATCAACCGTCAAACCGAGGATTCGTTCCGCCGCAGGATTGGCGGATACGATATCTCCTGAGGCCGCCTGGTATACAACGCCCTGAGCCATGGTCTCAAACAATTCACGGTACTGTTTCTCGTTCGCTTCCAGTTCTGCACGCATCTGGGTTTGCTTTGTAATATCCTCAAAGCTTACTGCAAGCCGCCGGCCGGGAAGCTTGAATGCCGATATCCGGTACGCTCCGGAGAGCCGCCGGTCCTGGTAGCGTACCTCCTCCATATAGGCTGTTTCACCGGTTTGCAGTACTTCGAGAAATTTATCGGTTATTCCCGCCTCCCGGGCGTTGGGCCAGACCTGGTCGAAAGTCTTGCCCGCAAAGTCTTTGGTGGTTATTCCCGTAAGCCGTTCCGCCTCAGGATTGCTGCTTTGCAGAATCATCTCACCCGCATCATTCTGTTCGTACAAGAAAAGTCCCGCCGGCATGTGTTCGACAATATCGCCGTGGGTTTCAACACTCTCTCGCAAATCGGCCCTGGTTCGGTTCAGATCGGTGACGTCAAAGAATGTAACCACTATGCCTGAAAACGTCTTTGGACCGATCTGATAGGGCAAAACCCGCATGATGTAGTTCCGTCCCTCCTGGGTGCTCACCTCGTGTTCTTCGGCCTTGTCGGTCTCCTGCACTTTTCGGATAACTTCAATTGGGTCAAAATCGTCGAGCTTGTGGCCCAGGTGGGTGATCGGGCGATCCACATCGGTATCCATGATGAGGAATACGTTTTCTATCTCGGGAGAAAACCGGCGGATCCGGAGGTCTTCATCGAGGAGAAGCGTCCCGATGCGTGAGCTCGTGAGCAGATTGTCTACATCGTTATTGAGCTCGGTCAACTCATTTATCTTTTTCTGATATTCGGCGTTGACGGTATACAGTTCCTCGTTGGTTGACTGCAGCTCTTCGTTGGTTGACTGAAGCTCCTCGTTGGTGCTCTGCAGCTCCTCATTGCTCGCGAGGAGCTCTTCATTTGTAGCCTGCAGTTCTTCGTTGGAGGTTTCCAGTTCCTCGATTGTAGTTTGCAGGTTATCACGGGTGAATTGCAGCTCCTGTTCCAGATCCTTGAGCCGCTCTCTCGTCTGTTCCTCGAGGTTGTATGATTCGATTTCCTCGACCGATTCATCGGCGCTCGATTTCTCCTCCATAACTTCGAGAAATACCGCCGCCATCGGTTGATATCCCCGATATTCCGGCATCGGGACAATCCTCATGGAGATTTTTCTGTCGTCTCCGAGATGTTGGAGCCTGATATTCGTAAAGGTAAGCGGTTCTCTTGATCGGAAGACCTTCTGAATACCTGTGGTGATGGGTATCGATAAATCGCGTGCGGTCATCTTGGAGATATCGTAGACCGCGCGGCCCGGAGGAAGCTTGAAGAAACCCTCCGCATTACCCAGGGTGTAGAGCACCTCCAGCTGCTCGTTGACGATAACCGCAAGCGGGACATAATGGCTCGAAAGCACATCGAGGAACCGGTTCATCATCGCGTTCTCTTCACGACCAGTAGTTGGCAGCTGAAGCGGACGCGGGAGTTGTTCCCGTTTTCTATCGGTAGGTTGAACGGGAGGGGAGGATGACGAGACGGCAATCTGATCAAGGAATTGTTCTTTGCCCCGCGATTCGTAAATCCGGTTTCGTTGGTCTATCGGAACAAAAAAGTCGAGCATTTCGCCGACGGTCTCGCTGGTGCCGAGTACGAGGAGCGCCTGGGGATTGAGCGAGAAATTGAACATCTGCAACGCTTTCTGCTGGAGTACCGGCTGAAGATAGATAAGCAGATTCCGGCAGCATACAAGATCGATTTTTGTGAACGGC
>CAZHXC010000261.1:0-306 GCA_964536145.1 uncultured Spirochaetales bacterium
TCCACGCTTCTATTCGGTTATTAGCCGGAAAATTTGTAATCGATCACCACTAAACGGCTTCAATGTATTAAATAGAGCAATTGACGTTACGTAACGTATCGATTAAGTTTGAGAAAGTATTCCAGATGTCCTCCGGTGTGCTTACGCAAAAGATAGAAGTGGCCTTCCGCACGATACGTTATTACGAAGAGATGGGGCTGATAGAGCCCAAAGCGAAGGCGAACGGCGGCAGAAAATCCTACGGTTCGGATGCAGTGTAGGCCATGTGACGAGCCGTGATGCTGGAGGAACCGTGAATGCGCCTCG
>CAZHXC010000261.1:316-5665 GCA_964536145.1 uncultured Spirochaetales bacterium
CGTCTTATGGAAATTTCGGCGCCGATGAACGGAGCCAACGCGCGTCAGCGCGCGTATGCCGAATAAGGAGCAAAAGGAGAGATCGCATGGTAGAGAAAATACTGGATCGTATCGCCAACCACCTGTTCCGGCCGGTAAAAGACGGCAAGACGGTGGAACCGACCAGCGGTGAGGACGGACTCGACGACTTCTTGAACAATGACTGGATGGTCCGTACTATCGCGTTACGTGACCTGATCCGTAGTGGGGATCTCCCTGCTATCGCCACTGCGCTCGGACACCCGTCAGCGGAAGTGCGATATCTCGCGGTCGCCGCGCTCGGAATCCTTGAAGCGGAGCCTGTACTTGACGATCTACATCGTGTACTCCGCCATGATACAGCTTCCACTGTTCGTAGTCAGGCGGCAATCGCACTCGGGCAGATCGGCAGCGAAATCTCGATTCCTCACCTTGAGAGACAGGCGGCCGATGACGAGCAACGCGACGTGCCGCCTCAATGTCGGCTCGCCGTAGATCAGATACGTCAATACGACGGCGATCAATCCGCGCTGAGACGAGCGTTCCTTGGTCTCGATGAATCTTTGTTTCGAACCATCGGGGTTGGGGATCGATTCCCACAGGTAGAATTACCGACGGTCGACCAAGGTGTGTTTTCTGTGTCTGATTATGTTGGAAAAAAACGTGTACTCTTGATTTGGGTTTTCGCAGACTGGTGTCCGGTATGCCATCACGAGTTCCTGGACCTGATCGAGCGGCGTAAGGACTTTGCCACGCTTGACGTCGAGGTTGCCACTGTGGAGTGTCATGATGTGTATCGCTCGCGGGTGATGGCGGGTCGTGAGCCGAAGCCGACGTACTGGTTTTCTGAGAAGTTCCCGGATCTGTCGTATGGAGATAGACGTTGGTGGCCGCACGCCATGGATTTCGCCGGTGAACTCGGCGCCAGCCTCGGTGTCGATCCGCTCGCGTTTGCCGTTCACTCTGAGTTCGTGAATCGCCCGTCCACCGTCGTCGTGGATCCAGACGGCACCATTCGGATGGCATACCATGGATCATTCTGGGGCGATCGACCGTCGATCTCAGAAATAGTGGAACTGCTGAGGAATCGTTCATACTCGTTTGAGCACCCGAAACGACGCCGAGCTTGAGATTTACGCCCTGCCGCTTTGATATGAATATGGTAAGATTGCCGATGTGCCAATAAGCACACCCACGGGTGAGGGTTCCTTGACGGACAGCCGTTCCCATTATCTTGGCGTTGCCACAAGCAAACCAAAGACCTGATGTTATAGAAGATCTAAGATAAACACCTAAGCCTGATTGTCGATTGGTTGCCGGGCGCCACATTCGCGGCGATTACCAATCAAGATGGTTAAATTGGTCGCCTATATTACTTGACGTTACGTAACGTATAGAGTAGAATACGGAAGGTGTTATACATGACTTCCGGAGAACTTGCGCGACAGACAGGAGTGACGCTCCGCACGATACGTTATTACGAAGAGATGGGACTGATAGAGGCGGAAGCGGCGGGCAGCAGCGGCAGGAATTCCTATGGTCCGGATGCAGTGCTGGCCATGCGACGGATAGCGATCCTGAAGGAGGCGGGAATGAGCCTCGAACAGATCGTCGCCGTTTTGCGGGAGATCTCTGCCAAGCCGAGTCGTGCCAAGGCGCGCCAACGCGCGTATGCAGACTTGCTTGAGAAAGCACAAGAAGGGGTGCAAGGCCGGATGGCCGAGTTGCGCGAGATGGAGGAATCGCTCGCATCGGCTTTGGAAAGCCGCAGTACTTGCGACCGCTGTGGCGCGCCGGATTGCAAAGGATGTCCGGTCCTCGATTCTTGGGCGAAATTCGGCCTTATCCCGCCGGAGGAAGCAGGACCGTAGGTATTTATTGAGAATCAACTATGCGGCGATCTACGTCTTTACCTAATGAAAACCAACTATTTCGATATGGAGGTATTACATGAGTAGGATACTGGTAGTGTATCACACGTTCAGCGGAAATACGGAGAAGCTGGCAAATGCATTCGCAGATGGAGCACGCGCGGTCACGGGATCGGATGTTGTCGTCAAGAAGGTAACCGATGTCACCCCTGACGATGTGCAAAAGGCTGATGGATTAGCTTTTGGGACACCCAACACCTTTGGCGGAATGTCCGGCGCCATGCGCGAGTTCTTCGATAGGATGTGGCCTCTTCACGAACAGACCGCCGGGCGGCCGGCCGCTATTTTCACGACTGAAAACGAAGGGCAGACGGGAGCCATTGATGAGATCCGGAAGTTCTTTGGTTTTTACAAATTGAAAGAGGTCGCAGGGGGGCTCACCGTCTCCGCTCCGGTCGATGATAATACCGATATGTGTTACGAACTTGGCCGGACTCTGGCGAAAACTGTGCAAATGTAAAACCGGGCGGCGTGGGCCTTCCCCATCGCAAGCTTCATCACTTGGAGGAATTGAATGCAAAGAGAAGCGATAGATTCGATCATCGGGCTCTTGCCTGAACAAGCCGCCGCATTCAACGGGAGTGACTATCCGTTACCCGTCAAGAGCGCTCTTGTCGGCGATGGTGATATCGACATTGGCCGGTTGCGGGAAGAGCTTCTTGAAAAGATAGACAGCGATGTAAAGGACGTTGTTGAGCCGGTACTCCTCGCGGCCGAGCTGTACGAGTCGACACGGGACGACAGATCCCGCTACTTCATTACCGATCGCGATGCTCAGTCTTATGTATTCAGCGGGGCCAAATGGCGGGCCGGTTGGGTACTCGTTCTCGGCGCCGAGCATAATCCGCAGATTGTCGACGAATTGAAAGAGAGAAACTTCATCGTTTTTACCGATCATGAAGGGATTGCCGATACGGTCTTTATCGGTAACCGCCCAACTTCGCCGGTGTATTTCCTGCAGCTGATGGTCCGGTATGGTATGGTGTGGGGACGCATCCCGCCCGGACATGGGCACGAGATGGGTCATTTTCTGGAAGACGATATGCCAGGCTTTCTCGTCATCTCCCAGGATTTGGATCCGCTGAAGTACGTCGTCGCCTTGGGGTTGATGAAATTGGGTGCTCCGGCGGTGGTTCCTTCGTCATTTCCGTTCCCCTATGGCCGGCGTCTGGTGGCGGATGAGGCGGAGGAGATCGTGGCGAAGGGGATTACCTTTCCGAACCTTCGCGTTCGTTACTACGAGGATGAGGTCATCGATCTTCCCGAATACTGTAATCCCGCTTACGTGAATGAACAGATCGAACCGGAAGTAATCTACGGAGGGGGCAATGAGCCTTTCTTCTGTTTGAGAGCGGTACCATCGAGAGCTCAATCGCCGGATTACCCTGAGGTAACGCCGCTGCGTCCTGGGGAACCGATCGGGATACTTGTGGAAATTGCCGATGAACGGCTGACCGAGGACTTGGCGGATCTTTTGGAGGAAGCTGCGCTCAAAACGGTGAACTTTATCGGCGGGGTCTGTGCAGAGGAATCCGCAGGTCGGTTCCGGATCAAAACCCGGCGGGATGCGCTGCTTGATCATACGATGCTGCGGGAAGCAATCTCCCGAGGTTTACGGCTGAGGTACCCCCGTTTAACCGGGATAGATGTACGCATCATCACCAACCTGGATCTGATTCGCAAAGAGTTCGAAGATGTCACGGCCTATAAGGCTGCACGACAAAAAGCTGTGGATGAGATGACCGAGGAAAATACCGATAGGATAGCGGTGTGCACCGAGTGCCGTCCGTTTTCTTTGGAACACACCTGCATCCTTACTCCTGATAGAATTCCGATGTGTGGAAGCCGAAACTACTTCACCGTCAAAGCTTCGGCCTTGTTCGGACTTTCGAGGGTCCCGAACAGACGCAGGTCGGAGATTGAAATCCCCTTGACCGGTATATTCCCCAAGGGCGAAGTAATAGACGTGGACCGGGGAGAGTACGAGGGGGCAAATCGAGCGTATGCCACGATGACCGGTGGAAAACTGAGCCGGGTGCTCCTGCATTCGGTTCGCGAGGCTCCCCATACCTCATGCGGCTGCTTTCAGAATCTGGCGTTCTGGATCGAAGAGGTGCAGGGTATCGGGATTATGTCTCGAAACTCTGAGGCTGTTACGCCCACAGGATTGACGTGGTCAAGCCTCGCAAACAAGGCCGGAGGGAAACAATCTCCGGGGATAACCGGCGTTTCGACTGGCTACATTCGCTCCCCGCAGTTTCTGCGAGGAGATGGAGGTATGGCGAACGTCGTTTGGGTCAACCATAAGCTGCTCGAAAAAATCCGTGATCTTCTTCCTCCAGGGCACCGAGTCGCAACCGACGCGGACGTTCAGACGATCGAAGAGCTTACCTCATTCCTCGGCAGAGACAGCATCGCGTCCGCCGAGACATCGTAGCTATACCCGGCCTATCTCGCCCAGAGCGTGTTTGCAAACCGGCGCGCTTTTACATGTTGCCGATGGGACAGATTGCGATGCAGGTAGAACAGCACCCGTATGAGGCACAGGCGAAGGGGTTTTTCCAACCCTTGCCGTCTATGGCGCCAATCGGGCAGCTGTCTACACAGAGATTGCATTTGGTGCACATCTCTTCAATCATCGGTTTTCCACAGCGTAACGGGCAGTCTGTTATCACTGAAGTTACCCAAACCCGAGGCCCGAACTCGGGTGTAAGTATGGAACAGTTCAACCCGAGCGTTCCCATTCCCGCCAGATACATGGCCGGAGTATGGTAAAACGGCGCCGTGCGGAAACGAGCATCCTGCTTGCTTGGCGGCAGGTAAAACGCCGAGAAGCCGCAATTTCTGAGGCGTTTGGCCACCTTGTACCCAATAGACTGGACTTCCCGGGTGAGCATGGCGTTCTCTTCGGTCAAGAAGTAGCGCTCGGCGCCGATGGGCTGAGCATTCGAAGCGGTCACGTCATCCGCCGCTTTTCGCTTCAGACCTGCGAGATCCGGATTGAGCACCGAAGCTACGGTTCCCGGCTCGAAAGGAAGCCCGAAAATAATCACCGATCTCGCGTTCGGAACGAAAGCGGAAGGTTTAGGTTTCTCAGGAAACTTCGTTTCATATTCGGTAGCCGATGCCACACCGTACACTTCCGCTCCCAGAGATATAGCCAGCTCTTCTATTTCTTTGCTGATATCTTCCTTTACGTCTATCTCATCGGATCTCATACCCATCTTATGTCCTCCAAAAATCGAATAACGAAGCTATTGCAGCCGTTGGTTGATTACACACAGTAATGGTATTCTAAGCTATACGTTACGTAACGTCAATTGCTCTATTTAATACATTGAAGCTGTTTAGTGGTGATCGATTACAAATTTTCCGGCTAATAACCGAATAGAAGCGTGGA
>CAZHXC010000262.1:0-5653 GCA_964536145.1 uncultured Spirochaetales bacterium
CTGTATGCTGAGAGGAAACCTGAGATCTGGGCGTACCTCCTGGGGCCTTCCATGGATACTGACTACGCCTTTGACACCTATATCGTCGAGGCTTCCGGTGTAGCGGTGGGATACTGCCGGATCCCAAGAAAGGGATTTGGGGATGCGCTCATCCTCGGTGAGTGTTCCCACCTCCCGGATGACTGTTTCCCCGGTTTGTATCTGCGGCTCAGGGAACTGGCCGCGAAGGAGGGCAAGCCGTTTATCCGGGTGAACCTCGGGCCGACGCATCCGGCCGTTCTCGCGGCAAAGGATCTGGGAGCGAGCGAGACCGCGAGCTATGCCTGGCAGATCCGGCTGGTCGATCCGGCGGCGTTTTTTCGTGCAATTACTCCGGTGCTTGAAACGCGGCTTCAAGAAAGCGAGTTGGCAGGTTATAGCGGTGATTTCGAGTTCTATCTCTACACACATAGCATAAAGCTACATTTTGCATCCGGCAGAGTCTCGCATATCTCGGTCTTGAACGCAGATGAGAGTCCGGAATCCGGGCTCAGGGTACAGATTCCGCCCAATCTTCTCGTGCCTATCGTCCTCGGCCAGAGGAGCTATGCCGAATGCGCGGCGTTTTATCCGGATTGCAGGTCGGGAAGTAGAGCCGCCCGATTTCTCGAGACACTTTTCCCGCCTATGACCGGCTTTTTCCACTGTCCGTACTGAGGCGGCCGGATAGAACCTGTACCGAATTTTAGGGCCGATTTCACGGACGGGATTAGCGTGTTATGTATCAGATGTGGCCCGGAAGCAGTGCTCCGCGCGCAGTTCCGAGACGAAGTCGAGGCTGTTTGAGCACGGAGTACTGCTGCAGGGCCGATTTCACTGTTTCATAGCTTACGAAAAGCCCGTCCGTGAAATCGCAGCCCGGATTTCCTGTTGCATTAGGCCCGATATTTCTCTATGTTAGAGTGCCGGAAAAACTGCTCTCTGTATGACAAAGGAGGATCACCATATGACTGATAAACTGAAAGCGGGAATCGTAGGCGCCACCGGAATGGTGGGACAGCGGTTCGTAACACTCCTCGCCGATCACCCATGGTTTGAAGTTACAGCCGTAGCGGCAAGTAAGAGATCCGCGGGGAAGAGCTACCGGGAAGCCGTGGACGGTCGCTGGGTTATGTCCGTACCGATTCCTGAAAGTGTGGGTGATCTGGAGGTACTCGAGGGTTCCTCCGTTGAAGAGATTGCCGGTCGGGTGGATCTTATTTTCTGTGCGGTGGACATGCCAAAGGAAGAGACCCGTGCCCTCGAGGAAGCGTATGCAAAGTCTGAAACTCCTGTTATATCGAATAACAGTGCCCACAGAAACACACCTGATGTTCCCATGCTCGTACCGGAGATAAATCATGCTCACTCGACGCTTGTAGATTTTCAGCGGAAGAGGCTTGGAACCAAACGCGGCTTTATCGCCGTCAAGCCGAACTGCTCGATTCAGTCTTATGTTCCGGCTCTCCATCCGCTGCGTGACTATGGCTTGAAACACATAGTGGTAGCCACCTATCAGGCGATATCCGGCGCCGGAAAGACCTTTGATACGTTTCCTGAGATAGTGGACAATATAATTCCATATATTTCCGGAGAAGAGGAGAAGAGCGAGCGGGAACCGCTGAAAATCTGGGGAGAGGTTGAAAACGGCAAGGTAGAGCCCGCAAGTTCCCCGGTCATCACGAGCCAATGCATCAGAGTTCCGGTCTCAGACGGCCACCTCGCCGCGGTATTTGCTCAATTTGAGAAAAAGCCGGCCGAGTCCGACATCCTCAAGGCGTGGGAGGAGTACAGCGTCGAACCGTGGCTCCGGGAGCTGCCGAGCTCTCCCGAGCGCTTTCTCCGGTATTTCGATGAGCCTGACCGGCCGCAGACCAAACTCGACAGGGATTATGGAAACGGAATGGGTATCACGATTGGAAGGCTGCGGGGAGACCACATATTCGATTATCGTTTTGTCTGTCTCTCTCATAACACCCTTCGCGGCGCAGCCGGCGGAGGAGTGCTTTCAGCCGAGATGTTTGTTTCAAGAGGCTACATTACCGCGAAATAGAGGGATCGGCCGAAAACTCCGGCTTGAAAACCCCGGTCTGAAAAAACCGGTGGCAAAATGAAGGAGCCTTCGGTTTGCCGGTGGCTCACCGAAGGCTCGCAGAAAGGATGCGGCAGGACTCCCGCCCCGGGACCGCTAGAACAGGTGGAATGCTACTCCCAATGACAAGACATCGATCTTGTCGTTCTCGCTCTCAACCCGGAGCGCGGAATCCTGAATTGCTTTTGGTGAGAAGTTGTACAACGTGCGCTTCATCAGCTCGATTCCAAAGCTGCGGCTCAGGTCGAGGCTGATCCCAAAGGCGTAGGAATCGGAAAAAGGAAATACCCCTTCATTCGCAGCTGTACCGGTGAAGTACTTCTGCCAGTCGAGCAGCATGTGGAAACCGCCGAGCGGTATCTTCATACCAACACCGCCGGAGAACAGTCCAATCGGGGCTATCCGCCTGATATTCAGGATGTTCTCCGCGCCAAGCACGATGTTGTTATACATATTGAGGGAAAACTGAAACACTCCCCAGAACCTGTAGTCGAGTCCGACGCTCAACGACGGGTCGACTTTGGCGTTTCCAATCGGCATCGAATATGCCGATGTAACGCTGAATACCTCATCCGCCGAAACCGCTGCGCAGGTTACCACCATCATGACAGCAAGTATTGAAATGAATCTCAAACCTTTCATTGTTGTCCTCCGTTACGGGTTGAACACCTTCAGCTCTCGTAACTGTCACCTTTTGGTTTAGTAGTTGCGACACGCCGATTCTTGCGCCGCTTTCCTCATTCACACGCATTTTGCATGGTGCTACAATTGTGGTTGTCCCGCAACCTCCGATCGTGGCGTTTGACCGCTTCATAACGCTACATGGACGTTGCCCTAGACGTGACAGCGCCATATGTAGCGGCGGGACAGCCACGATTTCGAGGGATTATGGTTGCGGGACAGACTCAATTACGCGATTTTGTACCTCGGTGACATCTTTGCCGGTTTCTGGTGTTACAAACATTCGAGGAAAGGATGCAGAGCACGTGGCGGTTAATGTTGAACAGTTCTACAGGAAGTACGGGCCGATGGTCTTGAGGAGATGCAGATCGCTTCTGAGAGACGAGGATGCCGCATTGGATGCGATGCAGGACGTGTTTGTACAGCTGCTGCGCAGAAAGGATACGCTGCATGACACAGCACCTTCGAGCCTGCTGTACAGAATCGCGACCAATGTTTGCCTCAATGCAATCCGCAAGAACAAGCGTGCGCCGTTGAATGCTGATGACGAGCTGATCTCCCGGATAGCCGGGAGCGAAAAGCTCGAAGAGCGCGTGGTTGCCGGGCGTTTTCTTGATCAGGTTTTTGAGAGCCAGAAGGAAGGAACGAGAGAAATTGCCGTGTACCATTATGTAGACGGAATGACGCTCGAAGAAACTGCGGCTCTCTCCGGCCTTTCGGTTTCCGGTGTAAGGAAACGCTTAAGAACCTTGAGAAAGTCCGGTCTAGCAATGCAAGAGGTATAGGATGATGAAGAAGGCAAGAATACCGCAGCTTTATCTCGAACAGGCCCTGCTTGACGAGCTCCCTGAGGAAAAGAAGGGGCTTTTGAACAGCGGGGAGGCTCAGAGCCGGCTCGAGGAGCTTGAAGCCTCAAACCGGGAGATACTACTGAAATACGATCCCGCTCGAATGGCGGAGAGGATCAGGAGCAGACTTGAAAGTGAGGGCGCTGATGAAGCCCGTTCGGCTGATGCGGGTGCAGCTGAGTCGAGAGATGGGACGGCAGGCGAAGCGCAAGCCGGTAAAAAGGTGATACGACGCGAATGGTTTACCAGGCATAGATTTGGCGTCATGCTCGCCGCGGCTGCGCTCACAGTTTTTGCAGGCACCAGTCCATTTCTGTTCAGGAGCTCGCCGGCAGTCGACACCGTGGCACCCGGAACCGAGATTACGCGGATAAAGGGCATGGATCCTGAAATCTCGCTCTATAGAAAAACAGGAGATGCGGTTGAGGAGCTTTCGAACGGCGCGGTGGCACGGGAATCCGATCTCATCCAGATCAGTTACAACGCCGCCGGCAGGCCATTCGGCGCCATTTTTTCGATCGACGGCAGGGGCGTCGTGACCCTGCATTTTCCGGATAATGCGAACGGTTCGATTGTGCTCGAGCGTGATGGAGAAGTCGCCCTCGATTTTTCTTATCGGTTGGACGATGCTCCCCATTTTGAGCGGTTTTTCTTTGTAACAAGTGATAGAACATTTGATGTAGATACGGTGCTCAAGGCGGCCCGGGTTCTTTCCGGCAGACTGATGAGGGAAAACATCAAACTCGAAGAAGGGCCACTCGAATTGCCTGATGGGCTTGCCTATATGTCGGTGACATTGAAGAAGGAGGTGTCGGAATGAACTATCGGCGCCTTTTTGCCCGAATATGTGCTGTAATAACTGTAAGTCTACTCGTTACCTCCGGAGCGTTTGCGCAGGACGACAATACCGGGCTCGTCAGATTCGGACTCTTCGTCGGCTCCAACGACGGAGGTAATGAGCGCGTGCGGCTTGCATACGCTACGAAAGACGCCCGGGCGATATCGGAAGTGCTCTCTGAAATGGGAGGGATCCGGCGCGGGAACAGCCTGATGCTCGAGGATCCGAGCAGGGATGAATTGGAAGACGGCTTTGCCATTTTAAGAAATCTGATTGGCGGGGCAAAGACCGGAGCACGCCGGGTTGAGTTCGTTATGTACTATTCAGGTCATTCGGATGAAAAGGGGCTTCTTCTCGGAAACGAGCACTACGGTTACCGTGAGCTCAGGGATAATATCACCGGGATGAACTCGGACCTCAATATTGCGATACTCGATTCCTGTTCCTCCGGTGCTTTCACCAGGTTGAAAGGTGGTACGCGGCATTCACCCTTTCTCTTTGATGAGTCGGTAAACACAAAGGGGCACGCCTTTCTCACGTCGAGCTCGGAGGACGAGGCCGCGCAGGAGTCGGACTCCATCGGCGGGTCCTTTTTTACCCACTACCTTGTCTCGGCACTCCGCGGCGCTGCAGACAGTACCCGGGACGGGATGGTAACCCTGAACGAGGCGTATACCTATGCGTTTAGCGAGACTCTTTCGCGGACCGCTACTACCCTCGCCGGGCCACAGCACGCGTCCCACGAGATCAGCCTTACCGGATCGGGCGAGCTGATTTTGACCGATCTCCGGGTCTCTGCCGCGGGGCTTGTCCTCCATGAAAACGTTCACGGAAGAATGTTCATAAAGGACCAATCCGGCAGAATGGTAGCTGAGGTCCGCAAGGAGGCGGGTATACCGCTCACTCTCGCTTTGCCTGCCGGAATGTATTCGGTTACTCTCGACAGCGGCGATTCGCTTCTCATGGCTTCAGTCTCGGTATCTAAATCCTCCAAAGCCGATCTCGATTTGGCCGTGTTTACCCCCATCAATGCGGAGCCGGCCAGGAGCCGGGGCGGCACGCAGGGTGCGAGGGAGTCCGATGCACCCGAGAAGGTTACCAGCGTTGCGGAACTGACAAGCGAGATAGCCGATGATCTTGTTCACATCGGGAGAATGTTGGCCTTCGTGCCCGACG
>CAZHXC010000263.1:0-5636 GCA_964536145.1 uncultured Spirochaetales bacterium
AATCTTGCTGCCATAAAGTGCGACAGATTGATCCTTAGTGTCGTCAGGTTGCGAACCAGCTGAAGCGGGCGGTGCGCGGGCCCGGTCAGGACGAAACTACCTGTTGCAGGATCTCTGAGTCTTTGAGGAATTTTAAGGGTGTATCGACCTCAAAAGGCTCAATCCGCATCCCCAGACTGCCTTTCTTTACCCATATCCTGGCCATATTGACGTTGCGGCCGCTATCGGTTCCCAGGCTTGGCATATCATCGACCTGCAGAATGTCGCTCACATTGAACTCGTAAAAAAGGGTGTCCGCGCTGAAAGGCTCCTTTATGAGAAGCATTTTCTCTTCGTCATACGGATGGGCCCGTGGAGCACCGATGAACGCCACCGCCTCTTTTTCTATATCGACGTGGCTCTTATAACGCATGATATCGTGGAGAGGTTGTGTATCAAGGTAATTTTTTACCGCCATTTCAAATCCTCTTCTCAAAAGTTGTGTGTTACAGCCAAAAAATACAAACAGTTGAAGGTCACGAGCAATCGCAACGTAGGTTACGGAAGGGTATTATTCTTCATTGGATGAAGAGCTCAGAACGCTATGCAGTTCCCGCTCGGGCTTTCTTTCTATGAAATCGGAAATGGCGTTGGAAACTGTTTCACCAATATCGAGGAATTGAAACGCCATCCGTATCTCATTGCGTATGACTTTTGCGGAAAAAGAGAAGTAGTTGTCCTCTATCTGCAGCGAGCAGCGCTTGATGATTGTGCCAACGGCCAGATCCTTGGTTGCCTCGATATTGTCGGGCTCAAATGCCGCGCCGGTGGTTGAGAGGTCAAAAACGGTGCCGGTGATGAGCGAGTGAGTTTCAGGATGGGTGAATATGAGCGCTACTTCATCGTGGGTTTGCGGGATATATCGGCCTTCACTCCTCACCTCGTTAAGAGATGTGTAACGTGACAGGAGTTCCTCCAGTCTGCTGTATTCTCTCCTGTCCTCGAGGTTTTCTTTGATTATGCCGGTAACGTCGAGGTGTTTTGCTTTAGCGGCTTCTTCGAACGGAAAAACCTCGCCTTTTAGAAGAACAAAGGTGGTTGTTTCCTTTGTGAAACTTGACCGGAGTAGTTTTAGAAAAGGCTTCCAGTGGCGCGGGAAATCTTCGGCGCTGAAAAAGACTACTTCAGGAGAAATCTCATCGATATTATCCATCGCTTTGATAGGATTTCTGTAATGAATGAGGTCAAAACCGCGGGGGGTGAGATGGGTGGACAAACTCTCTCTCGTGCTCTCCTTTTCGGCAATTAGAAGTATCTTCATTCCTCTATTCGGTTCCCATATTCCTTATTTCATAGTTGGTGACAAACCAGATTGTATCACGTCTTTTCAGGTAATAGGTATACTCTCTAATTTCGGTAAAGTCAGGATAGGCAAATCTTTCCACCACTATCACCGTGGCATCTGTCGGCGTATAGGTCGTCTTTATGACCTCAAACTCCGTTGGGGTGAGGATGAAATCATCCGGCGTAGTCTCCTGCATCAGAGATTGCCGATAGGAGGCGAGTGCCGCTCTTCGCTCTGTATCGGACATCCGTCTGTAACGTTCTTCTCTGGCCCTGTCCTGGGTGTAGAGCGCCTCGAGATCGATGTAGAGAAAGAACTTGTCCCAGTCTCCCATCTGGCGGGCCCTCAGCATGTACTCAATAACCTCGTCAGGAGGCATGGATACACGCTCCAATGGCTCGCCGGTCTCGCGGTCGATTACTACTTCCGGACCCGCATCGCTGCTACCGGGGCGGATCGAAAGGGTCAGCGTGTTGGAAACCAGTGACATGTCAGTGTGGCCGATGCTCAACTCCGGATAGTACATCGCCCGGACCATAAACACACCGGGCCTGTTGATCGAAATGTATCTCGTAACATCCTCTACTACCGCGTAACGTTCACCGGGTTCAAGGCTGTATTCACGATAGAGGACAGGTTGATCCGAGTTTCTCTCTATGATAAATTCCTGCGGGTGTTCGAGAACTTCATTTGAAAGCGTTCTCACTTCGAAGTCCAGATTGAATACGCGGGTCGGCGAAACTTTAAAACGGTACGTCTGGGAAGAATTGTTGTAGAGCTCGGCTCGTACGTATATATGGCTGTCCGGAAAATAGATCGCCTTATCGAAGAAACGGATGGAAAACTCGACATTCCCTGATGATTGGGCATTGATGCTGAAAATACATGCAATTATCAATAGAAAGGCACACAATACTCTTTTCAAAATACCAACTCCCGCGCGGGAATCGAGAAGCCCGCGTTGTACAAATACCCTACCATTATTATCTTCGGATGGTATGGTAGATAAACTTATCGGCACGTGTAAAAAGTGAAAGAAAAAGCCTACATTGTTAATACGGTAAGCAAAGAGATGCCTGATTTTACCAAAACGCTACTACGGGCGGTCCAGGAACAAGAGGCATATAGCACGGTTCTGGAACGAATTACCCACCACGATTACCCATGTGAAATTGAAGGCCCCGAGGGACTTCATCTTGCTGCCGTGCTTTCCCGGCTGCACGATATTTCAGAAAAACCTTCTCTGATTGTAACACCAACTGAAACCGAAGCAGAGGCGCTTCAGAAGGACCTGGAGCTGATAAGGGGTGAGGTCTCCTTCTTCCCGTGGCTTGGGACCGCACCGTACAGCCCGGAGCCTCCTCATACCTCCGTAAGCGGCACGCGCATCCGCGTCTTGAGCGGCCTTCTCGATGATTCGGCGGACCTCGTAGTCACATCGCTCCGCGGTTTTCTGAGTCCGGTTCCCCACAAGAATTATCTGGAGGAATTACGCATACATATTGAAGTTGGCGGAACCTTTGACCCGATAGATCTCGAGAAAAAACTCGCGCTGATGGGATATCTCAGGGTCCCGCAGGTCTCCGTGCATGGTGAGTTCGCGTTGAGAGGAGAGGTGCTTGATATTCTTCCTGCCGGTATGGACCATGCCGTTCGATTTGTCTTCAACTATGACGAGGTGGAAGATATCAGGCTCTTCGATCCGTTGAGCCAGGTTTCCACTTCGAGGATGGAAGAGTTTACGCTGTTCCCCCAGCGGGAGGTTGTCTGGACTGAGGAAGCAGTCGCATCCCTGAAGGAATATCTTAAGTCAAGAAAGGACATTTCTGAAGAAACGTGGGATATTGTTGCACAGTTTGGTGACGGTACCAATACCGGGGCCGAGCATCAGCTCTTTGCCGCCGGGTTCGAGGAACCCGGATGCATCACGAGTTATCTGCCTGAAGGCGCGTTTCTCTTTCTCATCCACTCGGAACACCTCGTAACGAGCTATGAGGCGCTCAAAAAAGAATACCGGGAGCTTTATATTCAGGCCCGCTCCAGGTTGTCCTATTTTGTGCCCCCGGCCGAAAAAGTGTTGGTGGATTACGATGCCAAGATAGAAAATCACGAGAAGCTGTTTCTTTTTCCGGCAATAAAGTCTCCGAAAGGCGATACCCGGCGTCTTGTCTTTCCCTACGAGGGACCGCACTCATACTTTGGTAACGTAAATTACCTGAAGGAAGAGTTGACCAGATTACAGGAATCGGGCTACAGAATCACGCTCTTTGCAGACACCGCTGCTCAGGCAAACCGGATAACCCAACTGTTGAAAGACTTTGAGATCCCTGTTCTCTCGGAGGGGATTTCCCACGGTTTTACATTGCCGGACCTGAAAATCACCGCAATCTATGAAGATGAGATATTCGGCAGAAGGACACGACGGCCAAAATCCGTAAAAACCGTAAAAAGCGCGGCTATCGATACATTTGTCGAGTTGAATCCCGGTGACTACGTGGTGCATGTGAACTACGGGATCGGAATGTTTCGGGGTATTGAGAGAATACGGGCCGCCGGAAGCGAGCGGGACTACATACAGCTTGAATATGCCGACGATGAGACTGTTTTTATCCCGCTCGAGCAGGTAAATCTGGTGCAGCGGTATATCGGGCATGAGGGCAGGGCCCCAAGGCTCGACAAAATTGGGGGGAAAGCGTGGGAAAACAGAAAAAGCCGCGTAAGAAAATCTGTAGAAGATCTTGCCGAACGACTGCTCTCCCTCTACTCAAAAAGGAGACTCGAGCAGGGCTTTGCGTTTCCACGGGATACCGATTGGCAGATAGAGTTTGAAGCAAAGTTTCCCTTTGAGGAGACCGAGGACCAGCTTCGTTGCATCGAGGAGGTGAAGCTCGATATGGAAAAGCCGGAACCTATGGACCGTCTTGTGTGCGGAGACGTGGGTTACGGCAAGACCGAAGTGGCCATGCGTGGTGCTTTCAAGGCGGTCGCCGGCGGAAAACAGGTGGCGGTGCTCGCGCCCACAACAATCCTTGCGGAGCAGCACTACGAAAACTTCTGCGAGAGGTTTGACTCGTATCCGGTGAGGATACGGATGATATCGCGATTTATCTCAAAGGCGGAGCAGCGAAACACCCTGAAAGATCTCTCGGAGGGACGCGTGGATATTCTTATCGGCACCCACAGGCTCCTACAGCGTGATGTAAAGTTCAAGAATCTCGGGTTGCTTGTGGTTGATGAGGAGCAACGTTTTGGCGTAAAGGACAAGGAACGGCTCAAAGAGCTCAAGACCAACGTCGACTGCCTTACCCTCTCCGCAACACCAATACCACGAACTCTCCATATGTCGCTTCTCAAGCTCAGAGACATGTCGCTTCTCACAACGCCCCCACACAACAGGCGACCGATAGAAACCTATATCCGTGAGTTTGATGAGAATATCGTAGCAGAAGCCATCAGAAAGGAGATGGACCGCGGAGGACAGGTTTTTTATTTGCACAATCGCGTCGAAACGCTGGAGAACGTCAGAATGTTTATCGAGCGGCTTGTCCCGGAGGCAGTTGTAGAGGTTGCCCACGGGAAACTAAAGGGTGAAGATCTCGAGGAGATCATGCATCGATTTGTCCACGGAGGCTTCCAGGTATTGGCCTCCACGACGATTATCGAGAACGGCATCGATATACCAAATGTAAACACGATTATCATTGACAGGGCGGACATGTACGGAATTTCGCAGCTCTACCAGCTGCGGGGGCGGGTAGGGCGATCGAACAGGCTCGCCTATGCGTATCTGCTCTATCCAACAGAAAGGGCCTTAAGCGAGCTTGCGATGAAGCGGTTACAGATAATCTCGGATAATACCGAGCTTGGGTCCGGGTTCAAGGTTGCTCTCAAAGACCTGGAGGTCCGTGGCGCCGGCAATCTCTTGGGCCGGCAGCAGCACGGCGATATTCTGTCCGTCGGGTTTGATATGTATATCCGATTACTCGACGAAGCGATTGCGGAGCTGGATGACCAGGGGAAAGAGCAGGCGCCGGAAGTGTATCTCGAGCTTGATTATTCGGGGTATATCCCGGATAGATACATACGCGAGCCGGTCGAAAAGATGGAAGTGTATAAGAAGATCGCCTCTGTCACGTCGGAAGAGGAGCTCGAGGGTACCTTTGCAGAAATCACCGACAGGTTTGGTCCGGTCCCGGACGAGGTGCGGAGTCTCATGTCGATCGCGGAGATCCGCATTCTCTGCAGAAAGCTCAGGATCAGCACCTTGAAGGAGAGGAAAGGTACTGTTGAAGTGGAGTTCTCAAGAATCGCC
>CAZHXC010000264.1:0-5578 GCA_964536145.1 uncultured Spirochaetales bacterium
CGATTATAGTATGAAGCCCGCGGTTGTAACAACGTTGATCAAAAAAAGAGGACGTCACGATACAAAAAGCGCACTATGTGATGAAACCCGCCCCGAGCGCCGCAAGAACTATCAGTGGCGCCGGGATCCTGGTAAATCCAAGGAGACCGGCTGCCGTGGCGGTAACGAGTAGATTGTCCCAACGAAACCCGCTTGCGATCATCAGTATCACCGCCGCGACGGCAATGAGCCCGCCGGCCACCGCGTTGATGCCGGTAAGGGAAATACGTATTGCGCGGATCTTCTTCACCTCTTCCCACGACGGGTAAACGAAATAGATGAGCAAGAGGCCAGGGAGGAAGATCCCAATGCCGCCGATCACAGAGCCGAGAATATGCACGAGCGGACCGTGGGCGCGAGATGCCATGCCTCCCGCGTAGGCTGCGAAGCTGAACATCGGACCCGGCAACCCCTGGACCAATCCGTATCCGGTGAGAAACTCGGCGCTGGTCATGTATTGTCGGACATCCACGAGTTCGCTGTACATCACCGGGACAACTACCTGTCCTCCGCCAAAAACGAGATACCCGTACCGGTAGAAACGCTCGAATAGTGCGAGCAGCAGGGAATCACTCAGACCCGATGCGATGATTCCGCCGGCTGCGAGAGCGGCAAACACCGCGAGATACGTCCATGGCGGTTTGACCTTCACCCGGTTCCACATCCCCTTTTCCCTGTAGGCGAGCATACCAACGGCTCCTCCCACCACAAGCACCACCGGAAAGATCCAGGGAGAGCGGACAAAGAACGTCATCGCCGCCCCAAAAATCATCAAGAGTGCGGTGGGGATGTCTTTGACTACCTTCTTCCCGATCCTGACCGCGGCAACGATAATGAAGCCGACCGCCATTGGCCCGACGTACTGCAATATCTCGCTCGAAATGTTCCGTGCCGCGAGAAACTGATAGAGAAACGAGAGTGTCGTCATGGCGGTGAGCACCGGAAGGGCCCACACGAGCATCGTAAGAAAGGCCAATTTCGGCCCGCCTGTTCTGTACCCGACGGAGACAATCGTCTGCGTGCTGGTGGGGCCCGGGAGTATACTGCACAACGCCATGAGCTCGATCAGTTCTTCCTCCGTGAGATAGTGCCGCTTTCTCACCATCCTGTTCAAAAAAACACTGATGTGCGATTCAGGACCTCCGTACGCACCAAGCGAGCACATGAGGACGTCTTTGAGAAAAACCGTCGAACGGATGCCTGTATCATCATTCATAATGAGTCTGACCGACGACCACGATATAGCGCCATGTCTTCCGGGTCAATCCGAGGCTCTTGACCTTGCGGTTCCGATATGGCACCCTATAAGCACAGACTTATGGAGACAAGTGAATTAGCGGAAGCCCTCCGGGCGCTTGCGGTCCCGTCGCGGCTTAAGATTATTGGGCTGTTGCAATCACACCCGTATTGCGTTGGAGCGCTCGCCTTGCGGCTCAATATAAGTCAGCCTGCCGTATCCCAACACCTCGCGGTTCTCAAGCGGGCGGGTCTGGTGGATGCGGACAAGGAGGGTACGATGGTCCACTACCGGATCAATCCCCAACGATTCGAGCAGGTGGCGAAGGCGCTTGGGATCGTGGGACGTAGCGGGCGTTGTGAGGTTGCCAAGGCTGATACATAGATCTCCCTTTTTTGCCTTGACCATAAGCGGATGCTTATGTATGAAGGATATACCATGTACAAGGAGGTGGCGCCATGCCACGAAAAGACAACAACGAATGCTGCTGCGAAAAACCGGACCGTCTGAAGGGCAAGCCGGAGGAATGTACGAGCGAACAGATCCGTGAATGCCACGGTGAGGGTGCTGAGCACCCATGCTGCCATAGCGGCGCAAAGTCCGAGTAGACGCACCCGGTGTGCACCCAAATATGAAGCGACACCGCCTCGAGCAGGGGAAGCAGAATAAACGGGTGAAGACCGGCCCTAAGGGCCGGTCTTTTCCTCTCTTGATGCGTCTGCTCTCGTACCTGAAACAGTATCCCGGTCTGTTTTTCGTTGTCCTTGGCATTTCCATGCTCACCGCGATCCTGGAGCTCCTGCCGCCCTGGATCATCAGAGCCTCGGTGGACAGGTTTGTACTCGGAGAGGCCGGTAGCCGGCTCATCTGGGTAGCCTTCGGGCTCATGGTCCTTGCGATGATCCACGGTGCGGCCGATTTTCTTCGTCTCTACCTTACGGCCCAACTGGGCCAGCGAGCGGTGTTTCGCATCCGGACGGCGCTGTTCTCGCACCTGTCGCGTCTGTCCTTTTCGTTTTACGATGCGGCACGGACCGGGGATCTTGTTACCAGGACAACAGCGGATGTGGATACCCTCAGCCACTTCTTTGGACGTTCCGCTACGGTTATTTTGACCAACATCCTTTTCCTTGTTGGTATTCTCGTTGTCTTGATCTCCTGGAATTGGCTGCTGGCGGTCGCCTATATCGCGTTACTCCCCTGCATCGGCTTCGGCATGATTGTGTACTCCCGTAAGGTGCGTCCTGCGATGGGAAAAGTCCGCCGTATGCTGTCGACGCTTACGAGCCACCTGGAGACGAGTCTCTCAGGCATCCTCGCGGTCAAGGTGTTCGGGCGGGAGGAGTTCGAGGTGGGCCGATTCGAGGAGGCGAACTTGGGGTATCGAAACGCGAGTATCGCCGCCATCAGGATCACCGCGCTCTGGATGCCGATTGCTGAAGTGGTGATGGGTGTCGGTACGGCGGTAGTGCTCCTCGCCGGTGGATACGGTGTAATACGAGGCGGGGTATCGATGGGCACGCTCGTTGCCTTCACCGTCTATATAGGGATGCTGCTCCGGCCGATACGCCAGACCGGGATGATGCTGAGCCTCACTATGCAGGCGCTTGCCGCGGCGGAACGCATATTCGAAGTGTTGGACACGACACCGGAGATTCAAGACCGGCCGGGTGCGCGTGAGCTAACCGTGGGAAAGGGGGACATCGAGTTCCGGAATGTGGTTTTCTCTTACGACGGCTCGCACCCTGCAATAAACGGGGTGAGCCTTCGAATCAAACCGGGGGAGCTCGCGGCGGTTGTGGGGCCATCGGGGGCCGGAAAATCGACATTGGTACATCTCTTACTCCGATTCTACGAGCAACAGGAGGGTTCCATTCTCATCGACGGGTCTGACATTCGCCACGTGAAGCTCGAGAGCCTTCGCAACAACCTGGGAATCGCAATGCAGAACGTGTTCGTCTTCGACACCTCAATCAGGGAGAACATCCGCTATGGCAACCCGGACGCCTCGGAGGCGGAGATCGAGAATGCCGCAAGGGCCGCGCAACTTCATGAGTTCATCGCTGAGCTTCCGGCGGGATACGACACGCAGATAGGTGAGCGTGGACTCGAAATTTCCGGAGGCCAGCGGCAGCGATTGGCTCTCGCGCGGGTGTTGCTCAGAGATCCGGCGATTCTTCTGCTTGACGAACCAACCTCGAGTCTGGATGCGGCCACCGAACGGTTGATGAGAGACGCGCTCGATGCCGCCCGAAAGGGGCGTACAACCATCGTCATCGCCCACCGGCTCTGGACCGTGCATCACGCGGACCGGATCATCGTGCTTGACGACGGCATGCTCGTTGAAGAAGGGGTCGGCGGACCGGGAGCGACGGCACATGAACGGCTTATGAAACGGGAGGGCCTGTACAGGAAGCTCTATGACTTGCAGTTCCTCGGTGAGAGCGGCTCGACCGGAAATGGAGGAGGGAAAGAGCCATGAGAGCAGGGTTCATGATGCGTCTTCAGGGAGAAGAAAAGGATCAGGTTTCTCTTTCCTCGCTCGACCGGCGGCATCTCCGTCTGCTCGGCGTCTATCTCCGTCCGCATGTGGGCACGATGATCGGGGCCGTTGCCGCGATGGCGGTGACATCGGGAATCATCCTCACGCTGCCGATTCTCATGAAGATAGCTGTTGACCGGCATATCGCCACACAAGAGGTGAGCGGCCTTCTTGCAGTGGCCGGACTGTACATCGGCTTGACCCTCATACAGTGGCTTACCTCTTTCCTCCAGAGCTTTCTCGCAGGGAAAACGGGTCAGCGGGTCGTCCATGCCATGAGGCGCGATCTTCACAGCAGGGTGCTCAGTCACTCGCTGGCGTTCTTCCGGCGGGAGCGAATTGGCGAGGTGATGTCGAGAATTACCAACGACGTCAACTCGCTCGCTGAGTTTGTCTCCACCGGGATAGTGCACGTTTTGAACGATGTGCTGACCCTCCTCGGCGTGCTCGTCATGATGTTCGTGCTTGACGCGAGACTTGCCTTAGTCACTTGCGTCTCGATACCGGTGGTGGGCTTTGGGATCAGGTATCTGGGGAAGAAGATGCGTGAGTCATATGCAACGCTGCGGCGCGAAGTCGCGGCGGTGAATATCGGCGTGCAGCAGGGAGTTTCGGGGATGCGGGTGACTAAATCGATGGCGCGTGAGCAAGCCGGCATCGAACAGTTCGAGGACTTAAGTCTGCGGAACATGCGGGCAAATCTCAAAACCTCCTTTTTCTTTGCGCTGCTCTTCCCTTTGATGTCGGTCTCCAATATGCTGAGCACCGCGCTGGTTCTCGCCTACGGCGGCTCGCTTGTTGGAGCCGGGGCGATCACTGTGGGCACGCTGCTGGCTTTTTTCGGATACATCAATCGTTTTTTTGGACCTGTCCGGGAAATGTCCGTGGTGTACAACTCGTTTCAGAGCGCCGCTGCATCGCTCCAACGTGTGGGAGAGTACCTTGAAATGACGCCCGAACTTCCTGAGCCGGAAGAGCCCGTGCCGATGGATCGAAACACGCCCGGCGGCGTCCTCATTGAGAACGTTGACTTTGTCTATCCGGTTGCCTACCCGGCAGGTGCTGAGGAAGCCGAAGGCGCGGAAATACAGGGTGGGGATCTTCGTAGCCGGGAAGCTGCGTTGAAGGATATACATTTGCGGGTTGAGCCGGGAGAGACCGTAGCGATTGTCGGTCCCACCGGTGCGGGAAAAACAACCCTCGCTCTGCTTATCGCGCGGTTGTACGATCCGACAAACGGCCGGATACTGATAGACGGCGTTGATCTTCGTCAAATCCAACCGTGCGACCTTCGTAAAATCGTCTCGCTCGTCTCTCAGGAGGTGTACCTCTTTCCGGACACTGTTGCAGAGAACATCCGCTATGGACGTCTCAATGCCACCGACGAGGAAGTCCGGGAGGCTGCACGCCTAGCCCAGGCAAACAGATTCATTGAAGAGCTTCCGGCGGGTTATGAGACACAGATCGGTGAAAGCGGGACACGGCTCTCCGGCGGTCAGAAGCAGCTTCTTTCTCTATCCCGGACAATTCTGCGCAATCCGCGCCTCCTCATCCTCGATGAACCGACGGCGAATGTTGATGTGATCACCGAATCACTCATCCGGCAGGGACTCAAGGAACTGACCTCCGGGAGGACGACTTTCATCATCGCACACCGGTTCTCCACGGTAAAAGAGGCGGACCGTATCGTGCTGCTCGAGCATGGCCGTGTTGCAGGCGCCGGGACGCATGAAGAGCTCATGTCAACTGCCCGCGGCTAC
>CAZHXC010000265.1:0-5571 GCA_964536145.1 uncultured Spirochaetales bacterium
AGGGCGACTGCGTTCCTGTTTGGTGACGGGGCCGGGGCGGCGGTTCTTTCTTCGCAGCAACAGGGCCACGTTCTTACCGATATCGTTCTCAAGGCATATTCATCGGGATATGATATCATTTACAGAAAGGCCGGTGGCTCCATCATGCCGCCGCGTGAGATGGAATCTCCAAAGGATGAGTACTGGTTTATGGACGGCGGACGCATGTTCAGAAGCGCCGTGGAGGCGTTTTCCGACGTGATAGAGACGGTTTCGACAAAGGCCGGGGCGGCGGTGAAGGATTTCAACTGGTTTGTTCCGCACCAGGCGAATCAGCGAATCCTCAAATCGGTAGCAAAGCGCGTCAAAGCTGCCCCCGAGAGGTTCTTCTCGAACATCCGGCTCCTCGGCAACACGTCCGCGGCATCCATACCGCTGGCACTGAAAGACCTGGCTTCCGCCAACGAAGTTGCCACCGGTGACAAGTTGCTTCTCTGCGCGGTGGGCGCCGGGCTGACTTCAGCCGGCGCGGTGCTGACCTGGGAATAGCGGTCTAATTCAGACCGTCCCGCAACGCTAATCCCACTGAATCGAAGCTGCGCGAAACACCATATGCAGCGCCATTCGAAGTAGGGCGCATCTATGTGCATGTGCCACGATAGGCTTGAGGTTACAGGACAGTCTCAATAGATCTCGGGTACAAATGTCTGGTCATCCATTGGCGGCCGGAGGTATCCGCCGTCGGACTGTCTTGGCGGCAGCTTTATCCGGGGCGGGGTGCGGTCTTCATAGTCAAACCGGCTCAGAAGATGGGAAATACAGTTTAGCCGTGCCTTTTTCTTTACATCGGCGTTTACCACGTACCACGGCGCCTGTTTTATGTCGGTGTACTTGAACATCTCGTCCTTTGCCTTTGAGTATTCAACCCACTTGGAGCGTGATTCCAGATCCATCGGGCTCAACTTCCACCTCTTTGTCGGGTCTTTGATACGGTTCTGAAAGCGTTTCTCCTGTTCGTCATCGCTTACTGAGAACCAGTACTTGATGAGGCAAATACCTGAGCGGATAAGCATCCGTTCAAACTCAGGGCAGGAACGCAGGAACTCTCTGTATTCTTCATCGGTGCAAAAACCCATTACCTTCTCTACACCCGCACGGTTGTACCAGCTTCTGTCAAACAGTACCATCTCACCGGCCGCAGGCAGGTGCGCTGCATAACGTTGAAAATACCACTGGGTTTTTTCCCGCTCGGTTGGTGTTCCGAGGGCCACCACCCGGCAAATACGCGGATTAAGCACCTGGGTTATCCGCTTGATTGCGCCACCTTTTCCCGCTGCATCTCTCCCTTCAAAGATGACTACAACCCGTAATCCTTCGTGTTTGATCCACTCCTGAAGTTTGACCAGCTCGATCTGCAGCCGTGAGAGCTCTTTTCTGTAACTATATGCCTTTTCGCCCATCGGCATCCTCCACGATTCTCAGGATATACCATTTTAAATGCGGTGCGCAAATCGACTGGACAAAAAAAAACGGCGTGTCTGGACGTCAAGACGACCACGCCGTTTTATTCGCATGCGTTACTTTTAATTCGGACGAAAGCGGCTTTTTCTTGACCGGAAAAATACGGCTCTGCGAAAGAAAAAGGGCTGTTGCGGCCGGGAAGCCTATCGCCGGCCGCGGCCGGGGACGGCCGGATGCGCCCGCGTGCGCGGAGCCTCCCGGCCGCGGGCTATATCCGGTTGACGTGTGCCTCGAGGAGGCGTATGTGATATTCCGCCGAATCCCTGAGGCTCTCATACATCGATGTGGACTCATTTCTGATTGCCTCCATCGTGGTGTTTTCGCTGGTCCGGTCAAGGATCTGTTGAGCCAAACCCTGCAGGAGAAAACCGGCAATCTCCTTCGCCTCATGGGAAAGCAGGCTTTCGTCGATCCGGTTGAGTTGTTCGATGGCTCCTGTGTCATCGATCCGGCGGGTGAGCTCGCACGCCTGTATAGCGAGGACCCGCAATGACTCGAGTTTTGCGATGAGTGAGGTGACGGAGGTCCGCAATGCCTCCCGTCTTTGACGGACCGTATCCGCGGTCATTTGAAACGAGATTTTCTCCCGGGGGTGTGGATCCAAAAGCTCGGGATAATCGAGTAGATCGGTCACGGAAGTATATCTCATTCCCTCAATCTTCACACCGTCGCGGGAAAGGTTCCCGCAGCGGAAATCGGGATGCATTTTGAGCTGGTTTTCGAACCACCATTTATATATGACAAGCCGTTTATCCGTCATGACGGTATTGCCTGAGTTTGACGGGACCGGGTGCGGCGCCGCGCTGTTGATAGCGGCGAAACTCCACGTTTCCGCGGGGAGATACCTCTCCGAGCTTTCGAGCGCAAAATCCTCGAACCGGCCGCCTTTGAAATGAGTGGCTCCTTCAGGAAAACCGAGATCAAGGCCCGCGGCGAAGATCGGCGAGCAACCCATCTGTCTCGCCGCATCCCATGCCGATGTGGCGACCGATCCGCCGGCGCCGAGTTTTCCAAACCGGCCGAGCCTGCGTTCGAGCGTCGTCCCGAGGGGAAAGAGCGAGGCGCCGAAAATAATGGCCCTGTAGTTTCTCCTGAGTACCGCCGGGTAGGTCGCAGATTCGGTGATAAGGATCGTTCCTTCTGTATTACAACCGTCAAGATGGCGGAAGTTCCAGTACTGAGGATCCACGATTACCAGAAAATCAGGGGTTACTCCGGTTCGCAATACGGCACGCAAACTCGTATCAACCGCAAAAAGCACAAACCGTTTTGCAAGATGCGGGAGATACTCGACTACCGAATCGAGAGACGGACCCGCCGCGAGGAGAAGCGCCGGAGTGTTTTGCAGCGTCCCTTCGAGGGAGAGCAGGCGGTGGGCGGCCGGGAGGTACGGCATGTTTGCCGCAAGGTTCCGTACCCAGCGTCCGCCGAACCTGTTGAGCGTGTTGTTATTTATCTCCCGCCGTGAGATGAACGAGTCGATCACGGCTCGCAGCCGCTGGTAGTATGCCTCGTTGAGACGCACAAGAGATCTCGGGGCGGCCATGATGGGCGTGGAATGGGCGAATGCATTCAAGACCATAGTAAGTGCATCAGGCTCGGCGTCGAGCACGAGATTGAATCCGGGAGACTCGAACATCGCGGTAAGATCTCTCACGGTGAGCGCGAGCCTGAAGAGCGCCGGATCAGGCTCCACTACGACGGCTACTCCGTGTCGATTGACGGCAAGAAACTCCTCCACGTAGTAGCCGAGGCCGAATCCGAAGAACACGACGCAGCCGCCCTTGGCTCTCTGTAAGATAAATCGACGGGCTTCCCGGCGCGGGTCGAGCTTTGAATGGAGGAACACGCCTTTGCTTTTTGCCGTGGGATCTCCGGTGGCAGCCTGCACAACTTCGAGGGTGTTCTCGGTGTCGTCGGCGGTTTCGTGGTCTTCGTCCGGGAGTAGAAACTCCGGGTGCAGCCGCCGTAGGGCCGACAGGTTCTTTTCGAAGATGGTCATTCGAGCTCCAGACTCAACTTCATCCCTGACCGAACGGGTGTTCCTGCGGCGGGTTCCTGATTGGCGACCCAACCGCTGCCGGAAATCGTGACATCGAGGTTATCGATATCGAGGAGAGGAAGGAGCTCGCGTTTTGAGTAGCCGGAGAAGTCCGGTAGCGTTTCTCCGATGATCAGGGGGGGAAGGTTTTGAATCCTCACCGTGCCGTCATGATAGTAGGTCGTTTCCCCCGCGCGAGGTATGTTCAGGTACTCCACTATAGCTTCTCCGAGCTTGCTCGCCGCCGGCGCAGCTATTCTGCCACCGTAGGTTTCGCCGGCTTTGGGATGCTCGATTACCACATACACGATAATCCGGGGCCGGTCGGTTGGAAATATCGCCAGGCAGGATGCGGTAAAATCTTCATCCGAATAGGCGCCTGTGGTGGGATCAAACACCTGGGCGGTGCCTGTTTTGGCGGAGACACGCACCCCCTCAATCGCTGCCCTTCTTGCGGTACCGCCACTCTGCGTGGCGGTTTCCATCATCAGGAGCATAGCTTGGGCGGTTTCGGCGGAGATCGCGTCCACGAGAGGTTTTCGTGTTGATTCCTCGATGACAACCCCTTCAGGGCTGACTATCTTCCTGATTATATGCGGTTCGAGGACGTAGCCGCCGTTCGCAAAGGCTGTGGCTGCCGTTATCATCTGGATGGCGGATGTTGAAATCTCCTGGCCAAAGGCTATCGTAGGTTTTGATCTTGCCGACCATCTTGGAACCGGTGTGAGGAGGCCGTTGGATTCACCGGGAAAGGGGAGTGTGGTCTCGGTGCCGAATCCGAAGCGAACAAGCATATCATGAAAGGTTTGAGCATCAACGGTCTCGGATGCATACGCCGCGCCGGCGTTGCAGGAGTACTGAATAATTTGCGCCGGGCTAACCTCACCATGGGCACTCAGACACGTTATGGGAACAGGTATGTCGGGATGCGTGTAGTATCCATCGCAGAAAAACCTGCTGTACTGGCTGATCCCGCCGAGCTCGAGGAGCGCAGCGATTGAAAATATCTTGAACACCGAACCAGGTTCGTAGGCCGTCACCGCAGGCCTGTTCTGCCTGGTTGTAACCGGGAATCTATTGTAAACGTTTGGATTGAAATCGGGAATCGAAGTCACAGCGAGTAGATCTCCCGAGGTTGTGTCCATCACCAGGATCATGACCGAATCCGCTTCGTGTTCCTCGGCGGTATCGCGTGCAACTTCTTCGGCGAGATACTGGATGGCAACATCAAGCGTCAAGAATACCTGGTTTCCGTATGCAATTTCCGCATCGCTACTCGCAGGCTTGGGACTCAACAGGCCGTCGAATGCCAGCTCGAGGCCCTCGAGTCCACGGTTGTCCACATCCACTATACCGAGGACCTGCGAGGCGAGGTGCTCCTCCGGATAGGTCCTGTCGAACTCCCGCTGGAGATGAATCCCCTGAAGCTCCCCATCGTCTATGAGCTTTCGTACTCGTGTGCTCTCTGATTGAGTGACCTTGCGCTTGATATAGGCGAAAGAAGTTGGCCCTTCGAGTATTTCGAGTATCTTTGATTCCTGCATCTTGAGAATCGGCGAAAGGAGTGAGGCGACTTCATCGCTGCTTTCGATCTCCGGTCTCCAGGCGGTCACTGAGTCAAGCTCGGTCTGGATCGCCAGAATTCGGCCGTTTCTGTCAAGGATCGGCCCGCGTTCGACAGCTGTCCGCTGGGCCGGATTTTCCAGAGTATCCGGGGTAAGGAGCATGAGTGATATATAACGCCACAGAATGAGCAGGACGGCAATCCCCAAAAGGATGAGGACAACTCCCAATCGGCTCAGGTTTTTCTTTTGTTCCATTATCGATGGATAGCCAATGTTAATATGAACAGCGATAATTGTCGATATTAGAAACAACGGCGGAACGTATATAAACTGCCGGTTTTTTTGCATTATAGAGGTGCCATATGAATCAGCTCATCGCGCACCAGCAAGTTGTAAAACGCAGTCGCTGGAAGAGTCGATCAAAGAATCGATCGAATAGCGGCGTGCGTAGCGGCGGGCTCGGTG
>CAZHXC010000266.1:0-5541 GCA_964536145.1 uncultured Spirochaetales bacterium
GTCCCATGCTCGACCGCGCCAGCAGACCGACCGCGATGGGGGCATCGGCGAGCGGCGTGACGCGGTACGGGTTTCGCCGGAGCGACCGGCAGCCATGGTAGAATAGCTTCGCGGTTTTTAACGCTCCCCCGTATTGGGGCATCGACTTAATGCGACCGGCGATCCAGTCGACACCGGCGGCGGGTGCGCGGCGTATATGCACGCGGCCCCAGTGACCATAGTAGAACGGAACCGCTGGAGTGATGCGTGCTCGATGCCAAGCGTCGGCCCGGCAAAAGATCTGTTCGATGGCGGACTCGCGAACGGCGGCGAAATCCTCCTCAGTTGTTCCGTAAGAATCAAACCGGGAGCGGACCGCAAGGGCTGCGATTTGAAACCGGTCAAACGACGATCCAAGATAGCTCTCCCAGGAGGCCGGTTCCATGCTCAGTGACTTGCTGACGGATACCGAAAGCTCGTCGTCAGCAGGTTCGTTGGCATTTTCCGTTGACCACGCAACAAGCTCGTCGACTATTTCTCGGATTTCTGAGGGCGCGCTCTCTATCGGGGCCGGGGGTAGCGCCTCCTGCATCAACGCCAACCCGCGGCGGTACTGATGCTCGATATCGATCCCGAGGAGACGGATGCGATCTGCGGGAGCCCGTGTCTCGTTGAATGCGCGGATCTCCCGGTAGAAGTTCCGCCACTCCTGCGTGAAGAAGTAGGTGCCGGCCGAGGATTCGAGGACCGCGTCAAGGAGCCCAGGGTCGCCACCGGTAATGTACTCGTCGAGGTAACAGCCGGCCGCGAAGCCGATCTCCCAGAGAAGCGTCGTGGAGCGGCCGCTATCGGCGAAATATCGAGCGAGCATGGAGGCTATCTCAATGCTGTCTGCGCTGCCGTGAGCCTCTCCGGTCATGAAGACCGATGCATCCTCAAGGTTGCGTTCGAGCAAGCATACTCCCGCGGCATGAAGACCGCCGTTTGAAGCGAGTGGCGCGGTCGTTGTCTCGTCGAAGTATTCGTGCGTCCGGACACCAAGCGTATCGCAGGAACCGAGCAGCAGCACGGATAACAGGAAAACAGCGCCGAACCGCATCATGGGAGCGTGGTGAGGCCGATGTGTGACGTCAGGACGGACACGTCCATACCGCGTGGGGAGATGTGCGCCGCTGATGCGCTTAGGTCGAGTGCGAGCCATGGAAGCAGCTTGATCCGGTTGCCCACCTCAGCGGCGATCGAGAAGCCGAAGGTCGGACTCCAACCCGGTTCGAGATGTATTACCGTGCCAAATCGTAGTGCAAGAAAAATGCCGTAGCGGTCGCTGAACATGACAGTGGTGCGCTGAACACCCTCGACCGGGATGAGTGTGGATGACACGTCGCCGGTACCTAACAAATTGCGTAGCGTTCCTGCTTGAACACCCACGCCGCCGTCGAGAGTGACGCTTCCGTTGTCCAGGTAGCGGGAGACCGTGAGTACACGTGCTGTCCCACCCAGAAAAGGGCTTACGAGACCCGAATACCGATAACTCGCGATGTCGAATGTTGCTCCGGCTTCGATGCGGCAGATCGCGGGTGAAGATGCAGCCTGGGCGTACGTCACGGCCGGCGGAAAAACCACAAGGGTGATGATGAGGGCTAAGTGATAACGCATAATGCGTATCCTACGCGATTCTCGTGCGGGACGCAATTGGCGGTATTGCGGCGGAATAGCTTGGGACAGATACGCCGGCATTGGTGCCCGTGTGGTGCGCCATAAGTTGATTGGGCAATGTTCGGTCTCCCGTCTCAATGTAGCGCTGCACGAAAGCGGCAACGGAGTATGGGCCTACGCAAGGTAAATCGAAACTCTGCGCTTCTCGCTTCGCGAGAATGCTCGGGCTTGCGATATCGACGGCTCCGTGCCTTCGGCACCCCCTCGAATCGCCTTTCTCGAACGCATGATCCTGCGGAATGAGCAGACGCTCATTCCTTGGACTGCGATGCGGCCTTGGGCCGATCGCTACGCCGTACCGATTAGGAGGCAGATTGTCAAATCGATATTCTATTTACGTGAATGCCTGCAGCAGTTCTGGAAGGTGTTCTTGTACAACTTTTCGAATTGTCTTTCGCCATCCTTTTGGTATTTCGTTGAATAGGCGTGTGAGAAGTACGCTTCGATCCGGCCTTTTGAGTATGTACAACCCAAGACTTCTCGCTGTAGTTACATCCTTCTCGATTTTGGCCGCATCTTTTCGTCGCGGAAGTACCAGCAACTTAAGAAGCACAAATGCTTCTGGTTCCGGAACCCGGATTCTAAGTCCCCGATAATCAACTTCCATGCTGTGGTCATATGCGATGGACAGGTAACGCAGAGGTTGTGCTGTAACGTTAAGTCCTTCGATCAAAATCCCGTGATTTACACCCGCTCCTTGTTCAGCAATCAGAAATTCAACCTCCATGTCGGGATGCACGTACTTGCAGTATCCACCACTAACCGTCCAAGCAGGTTCAAAGCCAAGCTCGGATAGGCGCGTTGGTATGTCCGTTTCGGATGTGATTTGAGGCGGATTACCAACTAGAAAATCTACATCAGCCGTTCTTAAGAGTGGAATTTCAGGATCATCGTCGAAGTATCTGCGATATATTGGTAGTGCCCAACTGCCAATTAACACGATTTGCTGGAGTACGCCACCATTGTCTAGTTCTTGTATTAGCCTCAAGAAAAGATCTTCATCGCCGCCCACGCAAACTCCGTTCTACGTCTCTAAAGTTTTCTTTTACACGGCGAAGGTTCTGTTCCAGAGCTTTTCGTTCTTCTATCTTTTGTTTGACGATCTTTACTTCTTCAGAATCCAAAGGACCAACATAGTTGAATTTCACCTTTCCCGAATCGCGGTACGCAAGATAGTAGTATTCTCTGTTCCCTCTCCGTTTTCGAGACAGCGAACCTCTTGGCAATTCCGAGATCTCCCGCTCGTATTGCTTTTTCAATTGAAGAAGACGTCGTCGTTCATCGTCAAGTATATCGAATATCATTGCCATATAATTTTGCCTAACATATAATACCACTTTTCGCATTTGTTAGGCAAGACAGAGACCTTGCCTAACAAATGTAAAAAAATAGGATTAGTTAGGCAACGCATATTAGGCATGCGCAATTCCTACTTTACTTGAGTAAGCCATGCTTTCATATCATCAAGAAATAGAAAGAGGGTCCGGAAGACCGAACCCTCTTTCTATACCCCGGACGCGACTCGAACGCATGATCCTGCGCTTTGAGCTGGCGCTCAAAGCTTGGACTGCGATGCGGCCTACGGCCGATCGCTACGCCATACTGATTAGGAGGCACCCAAACTCGATATCAAAAAGGATAAAAAAGCGATTGCGACCGGGTTGTTGCGTTGTTATTTGTGGTGGCGTGGAAGCCTCCTTCGGGCAGGCCATGCGTTTATACCGCCAAGAATGAAACAAGGGGATTCCGACCTGAAGTCGAAATCCCCTTGTTATACCCCGGACGCGACTCGAACGCATGACCTACTGCTTAGGAGGCTCTTGGTGGATGGGGGTGAACCAGTTGCCGATCCCTTTTTTAGGGTGAAATTAAAAGTCAGGAGTTTATAAACGGTTTCTTGTGGTCTAGAATGTTTCGTCATGGATTATGAAAAGATACTTATTGCCGTTCACTGGTGGTGTGCTGAACGACCGCAGTTGGGCGACCGGCGGAATGACTTAGTTTCGCTTTTCCGGAGGTCGACAACGTCATAAAAGGAGACGAGCTCATAGCTCGTCGGCAGGAAGATCGGTCGAATCGATGACGGTTTTTTGTTCGATTGTCCCGGCAACGATGGCGGTATAGCAGATCCGGTTTACCTGCCTGGCGATGCCGTTTGTGCGTCTGAAGATCTCCATCTTCGCCGCGTCCGAGAAGAGCTTCTCTTTTCGATGGGTGACCTCGAGGCCGTGGTCGATGTATGCGATGACGCTCACTTAAACTCCCCCGCCTATGCTCAGATAACGTCCCCCTTTCACTCAGACGTTTTTTCACCGGCAGCGTAGTGCTCAACGAGTCTCTTCGAAATAGATACCGGAAAGAATAAGCGGAAATGTCGGCCGGTCAACTGCTCATTGCTGTCTCTTTGCTCTCGTTGGAAGAGTTGTCCGGATCCGGGCTCTGCTGTTTGCTTGTCGCGTATACGATGTGCTTTGGGCGTATGCTGATGCAATCTTTCATGTTGAAGACGGCACAATTGACGGTAATTCTGTCGACGAGGGCGGCGGTGAGATGGGGATCGTGGAGGAAGCTTCCCCATTCGTCAAATCCCAACTGCTTGGTGATGATGGTAGTGCTTCCTTTCTGTCTGCGTCGCATCAAATCGAAAAACAATGACGCCTGTTCTTTTTTCCCGGCGAGGTAGCCGAGCTCATCGATCAAGAGCACATCGTAGGCGGCCAGTCGCTTCATGAGTCTGCCTTCCGAATAATCTCCCTGAGACTGGTGGAGCGTGTTCAAAAGATCCTTGAAGTCGACGAACAGTCCGCGAAATCCTTCGCTGAGGGCGTGTACGAGGAAGGCGGTGGCAAGCCCGGTTTTACCGCACCCTGTCGGGCCGATGAAGATCAGATCCTGGTGTTCGCTCATAAACTGAAGAGAATCGTAGAGATCGAGAACAAGTTTTTTCTTCAAACGGGGCTGCTTGTCGAAGGGAAATGTCTCCATGACGAGCACTTCAGGTATCTTGGCTCGTTTGATACGGGCCAGGCGGGTTTTTTCGACTTTCCGCTCATACTCGGTTTCGATGAGCTCACAGAGAAACTTGTGATAGGATGGCCGGTAACGGGTTGCCTTTTTCATGACCGGCTGCCAGTTCTCGGCCAGGTCGTGAAACCCCAGGTAGCGGAGTTGCCTCACCGGTACGTTATCCATCCTCTTGCTGCTCCAAAAGCTCGTTGTACCGTTTGGGATCCGCCTCGGTGGAAAACCGTCCTTCCTGATAGCTCTTTCTGGATTCATAGCTGTCGGGAAGCGGCAACTCGGGCAACTGCTGTACCTCGTTGCGTAGAAGCTGTTCGGCGATGCGTTCGACCGATGCGATCGAGTCGATGTGATAGTGTAACGCCCGTTCCACCGTTTTCAGGAACATCGGCTCGCTCATCTTTTTCGCCAGCCTGTGCAATTCCCGGATAAACTTCTGCTTGTAGAAGATCTTGCATGCATTCGACTGAACGTAATCCAGATACGCACAACACAGCGATCCCATCCCCCGCAACTGTTTCTCTTCTTCCTTGCATCCGTATTTTCTGCTGCGGGGCGCCTGGCGGGGCGGTGTTACCCCGGGAGGAGCAAAGGGTGTGTTTTTCACTCCTTCCTGCGGTAACGGATAATCTTCGAGCTTGCGATGGTTGTGGTAGATCGAGATGCTGTTGTCATATTCGATCACGGTCAACTTGCCGTGTATTTTTTCCGGAACCCAGTAAAAGTTTCCGTCGAAGGCCACGTATCCGTACTGATCGATCCCACGTTTATGTTCCCGGTAGGGAGGCTCGATGTAAGCGGGAAGCTTCGCCAGATACGGCTTTT